>CANMSW010000250.1 GCA_947500275.1 Bacteriovoracaceae bacterium
ACCCCACGGACGCCTTGGCCCAACTGTGAGTCTACGATGAATCGCGTGTCGGTCGGTATTCGGGACAAGCCAGGAAGTGCAAGAATTTCGTCGACCGATCGAAAAGTCAGAACCGTTTTTCCAGCACGGCCCGCGGCAACTTTCCAATTTAAGTGAACAGACTCCTCGTCATCAATGAGGATGGTGTCAATTCGAAGTGCTGGGCCAGGGGTTTGAGATCCCGATGGCACGGGCGTTGATCCAGCTCGTGCGGCGCCCGGCTCACTTGACGTGGTGCGAGTGCCTTCGGTCGTGGTCTGTGGCTGTGCGAATTGAGCGTCGCGCACCCGGCGCGTGGCGCGGTCGAAGAAAGCCTCAACTACCGTACGAAGATCGGCGGGGAGGGATTGGAGCCACCTTTGAATCGGAGCTCTGTCCGGTGAAAATTCGATTCGAATGTTTCCGGGTAAAGTGGGGATGGTCCGGAGTTCCTTGATCAATCCCTGCAGATTCTCGCTCGACAAAGAGCGGCCGTTCCCCGAGGTGGATGCCGACATCGAACCCCAAAGGGCGATGCCACCACCGACGAGTGCAGCGGCGAACGCAGCATCGGGTCCAGCGAAAAGTCGCAGAAGGATGGCCGCGCACAAAGTTGCTACGGAAAACCAAAAGAGCCGAGGATGTGGAGTCGAGGAAGAGGATTGCAGCGTCGACATGGGCGCCCATTAACGGCGAAAAGGTCTTCTGATGCAAGGGTTGATTCGATGAGAGTGAAATGAAAGTGAACGATTTCTGAAAATGAGGGGCATTCGTCAGAGTTCAATGCTCGCGAGAAGGGCTAATCGGTCGTTCGTGCGCCATTCTCCGAAATAAGTCCCGCTCGAGCCACCAAAGAGTTCAGCGCAGAGCTGCCACTTCCAGTGAGACGCTAACGGAAGGTAAGTCACAGTCGAAGAGATCCAAGTGCTGTAGGGGTGGCTTAGCTGGGTTTTCGCACCAATGGCTGCAACCCAGGGCTCGCTAGGATGACTTCGAACTTCGACTTGAGCAAGCGTGCGGTCCAATGAAGCGTCCGGGTTTGAGGTGACGCCACTGCTCGAGGGTTGGGAGGACTTCGGGAGTCGATGAAGAAGGGATGCAGCCCACTGGATCCCGAAAGTTTGGCCATTGGCCCCGACTTCGGCCCCGAGTGGAAGAGAATTGTTCTCGGTTCCGATGGCAGCGTTCATATCAAAATGAAAACTGAGGGCAGACTCGGGCAGGGCGAGCGACTCTGTAAAGCCAAACGTCCAGCGCTGAGGGAAGGAGGGGGTGATTTCGGCGAGGGCCGTGATTTCGTCCCCTGATACGCGAATGGTCCCCGAAGCCTCGGCCGCGGGGTCGGGCTGAGGCGCTCGCGAGATCCAGAAGTGACTCGACCAGCGAGCCGCTCGGAAGGCTCCTTCGATCGCGCTTGAGGTTGAGTGATGGGACGCCTGAATCATGAACTGAGGCTGCAGGAGAACTTCGTCCCAGAGGTGGTCCGTATTGAGCCGGTAATAAAGAGGCAGATCTGTTCCACTGACTTCGATTTTTTCCGGAGGAGTCCGACCAAAACGGCCGGTCTGCGTGGACTCGTCTTCTGAAAAGCGGACCTGCCCTCCGATGGTAGGAATAAAGAGGGGGGAGGCTGAGGCGCTGAAGGAAATCGGAATCGTTGCACTTTCGGGCACGTGAATATGCACGCCGACCCAGCCAGCGAGGAAGGGGCTCCTGAACGCACCAATCTCATTCGTCTGCATTGGAAACCCGAGCTCGAGTCCCAAATTCTGGGATTGGGTTTGTCCGTGCAAACTCCAAGGCCCCAGTTTTTGCGAAGGGTTGGGAAGTCCGTTTTCTTGGACGGGCAGCTCTTCGAGTTCCCAAGGGTGAACTCGGCCAACCGTCACAGTGCCCCAAGATTCGCGAGAGAGGTATCCCGCGCGGTCGAGGTCGAAATTGATTCCATTCTTTCCAAGCGCTTCGAACTGCAGGTGGGTGGAGAGAAAAAAGCCAGTTTCCCTGCGTTCCCTGGTGACTTGAAGGAGTGTCATGGCCTGTCCCATGGGCTCCTCACTTCTCGAGCCCGCATAGAGGGTGGGCTCCAGAGTAAGTTTCATGCCCCAGTCGGCTTGAGCGGTCGGAGCGAGTGAGGGGGCCAAGCCGAGGAGGGCGGCCGCAAGGTACGATTGCGATCGGTGCGCACGGCGCGCACTAGCCTTGAATGGAGCCTTGACGGTTCGAAGGTTTCTCATGGTTGGAGGCTGAAGAGTTACCCCGAACCTAGGGCGGGCGCAACTTGGACCTCCTGTTCTATCAGGTTACGGGGCTTCGTCTTCGTGGTCAGGTCCATCGAAGGGGGACTCTGAAAGCTGTTGGTGGTGAAGTTCCTCTCCAGTTTTTACGCCGCGAGGAATGATTCGCCCCGGAATTCCAACGACGGTCGAATGCATGGGGACTGACGCGATCACGACGGAATTTGCCCCAATTCGCGAGTGAGCGCCGATTTGGATATCCCCCAAAATTTTTGCACCCGCGCCGACTACGACGTGGTGACTCAAAGTGGGGTGTCGTTTTCTGCGGGCGAGGTCAGTTCCCCCCAGGGTGACCCCTTGATAAATGAGGCAGTCATCGCCGATTTCGGCAGTCTCGCCGATGACGGTGCCCATGCCATGGTCGATCATGAGCCGCCGTCCGATTTTTGCACCGGGGTGAATTTCAATTCCCGTGACCCACCGTGATATCTCTGCAAGGAGGCGTGGAAGGAAGGGAACCTCTTGTTGAAGAAGAAAGTGGGCAAGGCGATGGAGTGCGAGTGCCTTCACCCCAGGGTAGAGCAAGAAAACCTCGAGCTTGGAGCGGGCTGCTGGATCGCTGGTCTGGTATTTGGTGAGGAGCGCATCAAGGTCTTGGAGGGCCTTCAACATAAGGCAAGAGTACCAGCTTGGGGGAGCCTGGGAAACCTGAGCTTGATCGAATATCTCGTTTCTTCAATAATCGGTGTCTATGATGGGATTTCAGATTGAGTGTGAAATTCAGTGCCCCTGGTGTTTCGAGAGCATCCCCGCGGTTGTGGATCCTTCCCAGGATGATCAAACCTATATCGAAGATTGCTCCGTTTGTTGTCGCCCCATTCAGATTCGTGCGCGGTGTGAGGACGAGGAGTTGGCCTCGATTGATGCTGAGCGGAGTTAATCAAGCGTAGCTTGCTTCATTCCCATTTAAATTCGGCCGTTCGAGAAGTGGTGTGTCCCTTTTGTCCCATGAAGGTTTTTGAATCTTGTGTGGTTGTCGCCCTGGGGTCGGGTTTAAGATGAGAAAGAGGACTCGGCAGATGGCACAATCCACCTTTTTTCGAAAGCCTTTGAAAAGCTGGTTCGGCTTGCTTGGACTTTTAATTCTCGCTCCTATAGCTTCCATGAATGATGGGCTTTCGGATGAGAAAGTCGGTACCTCTCAACTGAGTCCGGAAGGGATGAGGCTTGAGTTGCAGGTGGAGTTGAATCCGGCTGGCTCGTTTATCGCTCGAACTCAATCGCTCACACTCAGAGGTGTTCAGTC
>CANMSW010000251.1 GCA_947500275.1 Bacteriovoracaceae bacterium
ATTTCATCGGGCAAAGCAATGAGATGAAAAAGATTTTCTCGATCATCGACAAGCTAGCTCGCGTCGATACTGCAGTTCTGATTCGAGGAGAAAGCGGAACAGGTAAGGAGCTCGTCGCTCTCGCGCTTCACCACAACAGCCCACGTAAAGACAACCGCTTCGTTACGATCAACTGCTCTGCTGTTCCAGAAAACCTCATCGAGAGTGAGTTCTTTGGCCATGAAAAAGGAGCCTTCACCGGCGCCGATTCTCGCAAAATTGGTAAATTTCAATACGCCGATGGCGGCACTCTTTTCTTGGATGAAATCGGAGATATTTCCCCAGCGATGCAGGTCAAACTCCTGCGCGCACTCCAAGAAAAACGATTCACCCCAGTCGGCGCTAACCGCGAGGTCGAGGTGAATGTGCGCATCGTCGCGGCTACGAACCGGAATCTCGAAGAAATGATCCATAAGGGCGAATTTAGGGAAGACTTGTTCTACCGCCTCAACGTCCTACCTGTTCAGCTTCCGCCGCTCCGAGAGCGAAAAAATGATATTGATGCCCTAGTGTCTTATTTTATCGAGAAATTTAACCATCAACATCGGAAAAATATCACTTCAGTCGGCGCAGCAGCCATGGCGGCACTAAGAATCCACGATTGGCCCGGAAACATTCGGGAGCTCGAAAACGTGATCGAGCATGCCTTCGTGATCGAGTCGGGTCAGGAGATTCAGCCCGACAGCCTCCCACGCGCCGTCCTTCGATCCTCGGAGAAACTGCCGCCCACTCCCGGCCTACGAGTCGAGCTACCGGCCGGCGCCTCGGTTGCTCAGATCCTAGAGGGGGATGAAGAAGAATTGGATGAAGAAAGCTTAAGCTCAAGCTTTCAGGCGACAGGTACGGAAAGCATGCTGGAGCTCCCCACTCAACCGCTTGGAAGCAGTGCAACGGGTTTTACACTGGATGTGACCCGACTCGATTTTCAAGCCAGCAAAGAACTATTCGAGAAACAGTTCCTCATGAGCGCACTGAAGGCTTTCCGCGGCCGAATCAACCAAACGGCTATTCACGCGAACATTCCCAAAAAGACCCTTTTAAGGAAACTCGAGAAATACGGAATTAAAGCAAAAGACTTCACAAACTAAGCGGCGGAGATCAGGCCTGGAAACACTCCAGGCCTGATCCCACACGTCAATTTAGAACTTATTCAGAGCACTATCGTCGATCTTCACCTTCGAACTCGTGCGAAGACGACCAACCCAGTCGCGGACCAGAGCCGAGCGAAAATCATTCTTCACCCGGAGTTCAACTTCAGAGTAGTCGAGCACGCGTCCGACTGATCGCTCGGTCACCTTGATGAGGTGATATCCGAATGAAGTTCGAACTGGGCCCGCGATTTCCCCAGCCTGCGTACGGAACGCAGCATCTTTGAAACTCTGGTCAAAAGGGGAATCTTTAGTAACTCCCCCAACTTCGCCGCGATTATTTTTCGCTGAAGGGTCCTTTGAATACTTCTCGGCCAACTCCATAAAGTCGGCCCCCTGAGCTTTGGCTTTAACAAGCATATCTTTCGCTTCAGCTTCACTCGAGAGCAAAATATGCTGAACCATGACGCGATCCGTACTGTAGTCAGACTTATGAGCAGAGTACCATTTCTTTGCGCCCGCCTCAGTCATTTTACTCGAGAGACTGCGATCCATCATACGAGCCGCCAGGTACTGGCGCCGAAACTGGGCCAATGCCTTCTGATATTCAGGTTCCTGATCGAGCTTGGCCTTCTCGCCTTCTTGAACAACCAGCTCTTGCTCAATAAGACTCTGCAGAATTTCTCGGCGATTCGATGGGTCACGAAGAAAGCTTTGTCTCTGACCTTCGTTCATGCCCGACAATGCGGTCACCAAGTCGGACTCGGTGATCGCCTTGCCGTTCACATTGGCGATCTCACCCGAAAATGCCGTAGCCATCCCCAACATCATCACAGATGCAGTAATCCCAACTAACACCCCGACTCGTTTTTTATTTTCCCGTCTCATATAAACCACCTCCCTGTTTATGTTTCCGATTCATCCTCCGCCTCACTGCCCGGCGTCGGTAAAACTTCACAACGAACTTTCGAATATTTTCTCGTAATGAACGCTCACACGCTTCATATCGATTTGATTTAAGAAACTGGAAAAACTCATCCAAACCGCTACTCCATCGAGATCTGCGAACTGCGGGGGCAAGTACTTCGGCGGGTCGACAATTCCCTCTTTGTACTTTCGATAGAGAAGGGGCACGTCATCCGAATGAACTTTCCCGACAAACAGAAAGGGAATCAAGTGTGGATGTCCAGCCTGGATAGCCGCCCGCATGAAATTGTAGTTCTCGATGAAGCCTTTGCAATAAGCGATATCCTTAGTGAAGGGCGCGCCACCCTCCAGGAGTCCACCTCGAAAAATCCGCTTCACGCTCGTCAGCGCATCGTCCTCTGAGTAACCTTCAGTGCGATAAAACTCGAGGAGCTGCAGAAGGTCCGCACCATCCTCCACTTTATCTATCCCGAGAATCCGGTCATTGATGGTCTTTGCCCGCCGCGGATAAGACCGGAAGGAAAAGATTTCCATGATCACGGCCAGGCCCTCTTGCGTCGATGCGCAACGAGGAGGCCCTTTCGCTAACCACTTCGCTACCGTCTGGGAGTTTCCATTCTGGGTCGTACCCACATGGACCCACCCCTCATGAACCTCGAGGATGTCGATATCCCGCCGACTAAACTGAGAGCCCTCACGGATTTTCACAAACGCACTACCCGCCGCCGCATCGGCCACGATTCCGTCACTGATTCGAGCTCGGACTGGGTCATCCGTGAAGTAGTTCTTAAACCGCTCGTTAAGAATTCCGACCACTTCTTTCGCTGATACGTCTTCGGGGTGCTCGCGCCCCGAGGCCGAGTCACCCATCCGGCCCAGAATCTCGTACAGAGTACGACCAAGATCGAGAATCGTATTCTTGTCGTCGTAAAGTGTATCTTTCGGCGAGCCGTAGAGCTTGCGCGCCGCCTCGCCAAACTTCTTGGTCCCACGTTGGGTCAGCATTCGAACGACATCGATATACTGCTCTGCGGTGACCTTCAGCAGTCCCCCCAATGCATCGTCACTTCCGAGGTCGAGGTCTACCTGCGTAATGATTTCTCGCAACTCGTCAATCTTGGCGCGGGGGTCGTATCCAAGCTCAAGCTTCTCGTAATACTCAGGCCCCAGCTTTGGGATATCCTTGTATTTCGATTTTTTGAGCTTCTCTTCGACCCAAGGCTCCCACTTGATCGCATCGAGGATACGAATCGGCCGCTGCGCTTCAACAATGCGCTCACTCAGCCGCTTCACCTTCTCCTTGGTGGTGCTCCAAACCATGGTCTTTCCAGCTTGCCACGAATCTGAATTGGCACGGTGAACAATGGAGAGGAAAAACGCGCCTTTTGAGGTCGATTCCGTCAACTTTCAGACTCTGAAGGCACCTGTCTTGCTCTCCCAAATCAGACATGACCGTAAAAAACAGCCGCCACGCCAAACCCAGTCGCTTAAAAAGCGC
>CANMSW010000252.1 GCA_947500275.1 Bacteriovoracaceae bacterium
GATCGTAGCATTCGAAAGAGTAGAAGCGCGATCCAAACATCGCCAAATCGATTTCAGAGAGGCCTCCATCACCCCCGAGGTCCGCGTTTGCAGCGTAGAGGTTGGAGAGCCGACTTTTCGATTGAGGGGCTGCAATGGTGTAGACGTCGTTCACGCCGGTGCCTTCGATCAATTTCACGTCGGGCATGGGGAGACCGTCATCCGTCTTATCTTGGGTGTCGACTGCGCTTCCGCTGATGCAGTTGCCGGGGGATCCGCCCCAGTCGCCGGTGCTGAGGGACGGCTCGTAAGCGGAAGTGTCCGAATTCCAAGTTAGGATCTTCATCTCATATTCCCCCGAACAGCAGTTGGGGCCATCGCTTGATGAGTAATCGTACATACAGGTCGGTGAGCCTGATGAAAGGGTCACCTTAGGATGACTTGTGACGTTAGCTGTGTCGATGGTGCCGTCGGCGGGGCCTGTGTCTATTCCTGAGTCCCCATTTTGATCAACGTAGTAGTAGAAATTTCCCGGCCCGTCTCCCGCTTCGTAACTGTAATACCAATACGGCCTGACCACGAAATAGGCACACATATCACTGGGGACGTTGTACTGGAGTTGGGATCCCCCGAAAAACAGATCTTTTTCTTCGACTTCGACGACGCAATTCCGGTCGGCGGCTTCGGTTAGAACCTCTTCCTGATCGATCTGGCACTCGGTCGTCCAGTCGGAGTCGCCTTTGGGGTGAATGGAAGCGGGGTAGCTGATATCAGGACCAACTTGCACTTTGAAACCGGCCGAATCGTTCACTTCGCCGAGTACAAGCTTATCGGTGTCCGAAATGTCGGTCGTTTCCGTCGTTTGCCGACAGGCTGGCCCGCTGGCCAGCAAGGTGAGGGCACTCAGGAGGATGACCTCGGGCGTATTTTTCCCAAAGAGGAAGGCGGAAAGGGCTTGGGTACTTCTTGGAGCACGTGCGTTCACGGGGAACCTCCGGTTTCGGGTCCTCCCTTCAGGTTAGGGGGTTGGTGGCTTCTGGCCAAGCCCGTCAAGGGAGGGTACGAGGGGAAAGGTTGCATTCGCGGGGTTAAAAGGGGCAAAATTTGCCTTTTTTGTGGGGTGGGCCTTTGCGGGAACGCCCTTTCTCCGCTACCAATGAGGGCACTATGAGCACCTCTTTGAACGCCCCTGTGAACTACGAAGCCCTTCTTGGATCGGACTTTCAATCCTTGATCGATCACCGCTGTACCGCGATTCCGAAAGATCAAATTTATGCCGCGAACCCGAACTGGGTCAGCGAGATCGTCGCTCAGTCGGATCGGCCAGTCGCGGTGCTCCGCAATCTGCAAGCGCTTCTCAATCAGGGGCGTTTGGGCGGGACAGGTTACACTTCCATTTTTCCTGTGGATCAAGGCATTGAGCACTCTGCCGGGTCGTCGTTTGCGCCGAACCCGCTGTTTTTTGATCCTGAGAATATCATCAAGCTTGCGATCGAATCGGGATGCAGTGGCGTCGCCACGACGTTGGGAGTGCTCGGAATTCATGCTCGAAAATACGCGCACAAAATCCCGTTCATTTTGAAGTTGAACCACAACGAATTCTTGAGCCTCCCCAACCGGTACGATCAAACCATGTTCGCAAGCGTGAAGCAGGCTTACGATCAAGGTTGCGCTGCCGTGGGAGCCACCATTTACTGGGGCTCGGCCGAAAGTACCCGCCAACTGAAAGAGGTCAGCGAAGCATTCCAGGCCGCACACGAGTTGGGAATGGGAACCATTCTGTGGTGCTACACTCGGAACAACGGCTTCAAGGTGGATGGTGTGGACTATCACTCGTCCGCCGACTTGACGGGGCAAGCCAACCACTTGGGCGTGACCCTCCAAGCTGATATCATCAAGCAGAAGCTTCCGACCAACAATGGTGGCTACAAAGCGACCAAACACGGAAAGACTCACGAGAAAGTCTACACGCAGCTCACGACCGATCATCCGATCGATCTCACTCGATATCAGCTCTTGAATTGCTACAGCGGGAAAATCCCACTCATTAACTCCGGCGGCGAAAGCAAAGGGAGCTCGGACTTGGCCGAAGCAGTCCGCACAGCCATCATCAATAAACGTGCCGGTGGAATGGGCCTCATTGCGGGACGCAAAGCTTTCCAGCGACCTTGGAAAGAGGGCGTGCAGCTCCTGAATGCGATTCAGGATGTCTACCTCGATTCGCGCATCACGATTGCTTAATGAGGTGAGTTTGTGAAAGTCGCACCGCCCCTCGGAGATTCAGGACCCCTTCGTTTTTTGGTCGATGAACACTTGGGGCGGCTCGCGCGTCACTTGCGTCTAGCGGGGTTCGACGCAGATGCGCCTCATCTGTCTGACGTCGATGAGGCTCCGACTTCGAGCGACGCCGGCGACCAGAGGCTTCTTGATCAAGCGAAAGAGTCCCATCGGGTCTTGCTGACTCGAGATCGTGCGCTTGTCGATCGTGCGAAACGGGCCGGAGTCCAAGTGCATTTCGTTCAAGCGCTCGGACAGGACGAGCAGTTCCGTGAAGTCTTGATCTCTTTCGATGCGTTAGACGCTGCAGCGAGTGGCGCTGGTTTTTTGACCCGCTGCCTCGACTGTAATTCGATCGTGCACCGAATGCCTCGCGATTCAGCCATGGGCCGGGTGCCTGCTGATATCCTCGCGACTCAAGACGAGTTCTTTTGTTGCCAACGTTGTGAACGAGTTTACTGGAAAGGTTCGCACTACGCGCGCATGCGCGAGTGGCTCGACAAAGTGACTCGGGCGAAAGACTGAACGTTAATTCAGAGGGTCGATGGCCCCGCGGGTATCGACCGTGAAGCGACAAACGTCATTCACGCAGTTGAGGTCGTGCCCAGACGAAGTAGCAAGGAATTTTGAAACTGCGCCGCCCTGAAGGCTGACTTCGAGGAGCGAGGTGGGCTCTTGCTGGGACGGGGTGATCGAAATCCATCCCTGGTACGAATCTTCGAGATTCATGCTGAGTGAGGGGCTTGGAGGCGCGTTTCTGAGGTCGCCTTCACGGTTCAGCCAAGCCGTACAAGTGATATTCTGGTAGGTGTCTTGCTGACACGTGATCTCGGACTGAAAGTTCAAGAACGTATAGAGCTGTTGGGCCGCAGCATCACTGAAAAACAGCTGAATCCATTCGGGCGAGTCGGTCGGAATAGCCAGGAAGCTGATGGGCATTGGGCTTGCGAAAGAGGGGGCTGCGAATCCCATTTGGAATGCCAAGAAGCCAATGACTGCGCGTACTGGAAAGGATTTCATGGGCCGGGTTTGCATCTTTTTGGGTCGGCGTGTCAAACAAAGATTGAAGCCCCCTTAGAAGAAGAACCGGACTCCGCCCTTCCAGGACTCTTGATCGAGCGCCCCCGTGCCGTTTTCCTGTTGAGAGGCATAGCCGACGAAGGTTCGGACCATTTTAAAATCGATAAACCCTTGGGCTTCCCAGCGGTTTCCGGTGGTATCGATTCCGGCAGCGTTCGGGATCGTTTGGAACTGTCGGCGATAGGATCCTTCAAGTCCCGCGAACTTCCCGAGGTA
>CANMSW010000253.1 GCA_947500275.1 Bacteriovoracaceae bacterium
CCTCGTCCACGGAAGAATGGCCGTGGCAGGGAGTCGGAATCAGAGGAGTCCACAGCCCTCAACGCTCGTTTTGATCGGGGGTGGGAAGCGCCCCACCGAGTCACTTCAAGCTTGGATCCGGAGCGCCGATCAAAATGCGATTGCGCGACGCGCTCCTCGGGCTCGCCTCGGAGCCATTGCTTGGGCAAGTGGCGAGGCGCCGGAAACGCTGGCCCGTTTGCGCGAGGAGCTGGCTCCACTAACAAGTTCGATTCTCGAGTCCCCTCCGGTCGAACCGAGTGCCTCGGGCTTTTCCCGGCCTGATCTCACCCGCCTACTGAGCTGGATCAACTCGCTCGACGGCCTTTACTTCACCGGCGGAGACCAAAACCGCGTGATCGATCTGTTCGTGATCCACGGGGAAATCCCGTCTTCCATTCGAAGCCGGTACGAGAGCGGAAATCTGACTGTCGCTGGAACGAGTGCGGGCACGGCTATTCAGGGCGAGCTCGTTTTTACCGGCGACGAAGACCTCACCGTCATTGATCCAAAGCCCCTTCATCTCCGGCCGGGTCTCTCGCTCTTGACCGGTACGATCGTCGATCAGCATTTCGTGAAGCGCCAGCGCCACAATCGAATGATCTCCGCCCTCATCGCCCACCCAGAACTGATGGGGATCGCAGTGGACGAAGACACGGCACTTGTCATTCAGCCTCAGGCGAGCTTCCCAAAAGGGCAGGTTTTCGGAAGAGGTCAGGTGTTACTCTTCATTCCCGTTCAGGCCCAGATCAAACCAGGTCCAATTCAAGACCCTCAACCCGGAACCCGCTTTGATCTCACGATCGTTCCAAGTGGGTCCTGCATTGCTTTCTCAGGTTCACTCACGCGCGCCATCCGCTGCGTCCCCTGAACGGCTCATGCTTTCGGAGCTTAGCTCGACATAGAGCTCACTGAGGCCCTCAAGCATTCGGAGTGCTTCCGGCAAGAGTGACTCAGGAATGCGGAGCTCAAGATCACGGTGAGCGTCCCCATTTTTATGCGGCAACGTGGAATAACACCCTAGACCTTCGCTCGCTTCGAAAATGTTGTAAACGAAGGCCGAATCCTCTTTCCGAACTCGCAGAACCTTCCGAATCTCTCGGGTAAACTGAGGGTCGATAGCCATAACTCACTCCCTTTGAGTCCGTCCTGAAAAATGCCTGCCAAGTGAGCGCTCACCCGAGCAAAGTGACGGCCTGATATCAGCTAACGCCACTTCCTTGACGAAGAACAACCGAATTGGGGCCATTCCTTTGAATTCCTGCAAATTCGCCGGGTTGCCGCTTTTCGAGCAGCACCTTATCCTGAAAGACAAGACTTGCTGCAGAAATGCCCGGTCTCGTTCGACGGGTCAATCGGAGTTGTTACGGGAGATTTAGATGAAGCTCGACCCCACAGGCGCATTTCGCATCCACACGACCGCTCGAAGATCGCGGGAAGTCCTTCTCATCGGCCTGGGGCTCTCCCTGTTCACTGCCTGTGCTAGTCCCCGATTCAAACCCCAAGAAGAGGCCTCAAAGGAATCGGAGGCCGCTTCCGCTAGCCAGCCCCCTTCGGCCACGCCAGCTTCGGTCACCGCCGCTTCGCGGGAGCAACAGCTCCAGGGAATCATCACGCAGCTTTCAAATCGGCTGGAGGAGCTTGAAGGAAAGCTCACCGCTTTGAATGATAAACTCGATGCCACACGCGCCGGGGTCGAAACCCTTGCACTTTCGAACCCAAGCGCAAAAGGAAGCGTCCCCACGACGGTTGCGGTTCTTCCGAACCCGGTCGATGCTTCGCGCTCGGCTGGAATTCCGAATCGTCCGGCCTCATCCAGTACGGCGGCGTTTTCAAATGACGCCCCGATATCACAGTACCGAAAAGCGATGATCTTGCTTGAAACCGGAAAAGAGCGCGAATCGATCCTGGAATTCGGCTATTTTCTTGAGTCCTACCCTGACCACGTCCTGGCAGGATCGGCTCAATATCATATCGGTGAGTCCTACTTTAAGCAGGGGGAATTTAAGATTGCCGCACAAGAACTCCAGCGCGTCTTAACGACCTATGATCGGAGCACCTTCGTCCCCGAAACGCTGAAGCTTCTCTCGATATCAGCGACTCAACTCAAAGATGAATCAGCGGCGACTCGGCACAAACAGACGCTTCTGAGCATGTACCCTCAATCCCCGGCCGCGCGCTCTTTCATGAACGCGCCGCAACCGCAGGCAGCCGAGGCGGCTCTTCCGTCGTCATCCACACCTGCTTCCACGAGTACGACCCCCGGACTCGACTCCCCGCCGGAAACCTCGCTCGTCCCGACCGCTCCCTCCGGATTGGATTCGCTCCCGGAACAAACCCCTGAGCACGGAGGACACTGATCTTCATGACCGCTCCTATCGAGAAAACTGCTTCCTGGCTTCGTCCGACCTGCCGTCAGTGGCCCCAAATCATGGCTCATGTCGAGCGCCTCTCCGTCACGCTCAGCGTCGCAGCATTCTTAGGTGGTACGACCAGCTTCGCGGCTCCGAATCCCTCAAAGCTCAGCGAACGGATGGGCGAGCGTGGCAAAAGAGAAGAACAAGAACAGCAGATATCAAAGCGCATCCCCACCATCAGCAATGAACAATGGGCTCAAGTGCTCGGGGACAAAACCGAACTGAAGTTTCCCGTGGTTCAGGGCAATACGCTCTATGGGATCTCAAAAGAACTGTTCGGTGACGCCAAATACTGGCCAAAAATTTGGGCGCTCAATAACGGAACCATTTTGAACCCGCACAAAATCCGCCCGGGCCAAGTCGTTGCATTCTTGGGCGGGACGAGTACGTCCCTTCCCGGGGTTTCAGTCATCGATATCGGAAAGGCACCTTCGGACGCATCGACGAGCGTGCCTCTTTCCCCCTTGGAGCAGCCAGCAGATCTTTCGCAAGCCACAAACAAGGAGCCTGCGCCTCCAGTAGAGCGCCCCAGAAGTGAGGAGTGGAAGGCCCTCCCGACTCAGAAGTGGGAAGCGTCTCAGATCGAACTCACAAAAACCAACGAGAGTCCCATCCTTGGATCCCAAGCGGGCACCACTGCGATGGACCGCATGAGAACTTGGCCCGATCGTGGCGTTCAGCTCGAAGCCATTCCCATGACTGACCAAGCTGAATCCATTGGCGTGATCACCGGCTCGCGCAGTGAGAGCCTTTTCATCGGTAAAGGCGACATGGTCTATATCGAGGCGGACGGAGACCTCACGATCGGTGAAACGTACTCCGTCACACGAAAAGATCCGTCCCTCATCAAGTCGCGTAAGTCCGATCGCTCAGGGTGGGCTCACGAAAATAGCGGCACTTTGAAAATCCTGGCGCTCAAAGAGGGCGTTTATGTTGGGGAAATTCTAGACAACTCGGCTGAGATTCAGCGCGGCGATACCCTTCTCCCGCTTGTTCGGAAGGTCAAATTCACTCAACCCAAAGCAGGTCCGGCCCCCCTTGAGGCGACCCTCATCCTCCATAAGGGCAGCTCGGCGTA
>CANMSW010000254.1 GCA_947500275.1 Bacteriovoracaceae bacterium
AAATTGTCAGTGCGCCGGAGCTTAACCACTCAATCGAAGCAGGTGCTTATCTGCGCGCCCTCCACGCGATTGTGACCACCTTGGGGGTTTGCGACGGGAACATGCAAGAGGGAAATTTTCGGTGTGATGCAAACGTCAGCGTGCGCAAAAAAGGAGACGGCAGACTGGGCACCCGAACAGAAATCAAGAATGTGAATTCTTTTCGTTTTGTTGAAAAAGCGATCGATTTTGAAATTGACCGACAGATTCAGGTCATTTTGTCGGGAGGAAAGGTCGTTCAGGAAACTCGCTCTTATGATGCCGCTCGCGGAATGACTTTTTCTCTGAGATCCAAAGAAGAAGCGGAAGACTATCGCTATTTCCCCGAGCCGGATTTGTTGCCCGTCCGGATTCGTGAGGAGCAGGTTGAGACTGTTCGGCAGTCTCTACCCGAGCTTCCCCATCAGAAGAAAGCGCGCTTTGTTTCGGGGCTGGGACTGACTTATGACTCAGCGGGGGTTTTGACTTCTTCATTGGCTCTTACTGCACTTTTTGAGGAGGCGCTTCGTGATGCACCTTCGGTAGCGTCAGAAGTCTCCTCCTACGCGCAGACCATCGCGAATTGGATTGTGGGTGAGATTTCTCGTCTTGCCAATGAGGACGGGATTGAAGTGGGGGAAAGCAAGTTAAACGCGCGGCATTTGGTCGATCTTTACCGGTCCGTTCATTCCAAGGAGATTTCGAGTTCGGCAGCGAAGCAATTGATTGGAATGGCTTGGAAAACGGGAGATTCGGTCGAAGGTCTTGTGGCTCGGGCGGGTCTGAGGCAGGTGAGTGACTCTGGTGCTTTGGAACCAATGGTTGAGCGGATCATCCTTGCCTTTCCAAAGCAGGTTGAAGAAATTCGCGGAGGAAAAGAAAAAGTCCTCGGCTTCTTGGTAGGCCAGCTTATGAAAGAGACGGCCGGCAAAGCCAATCCAACCGTTCTTCAGGAACTTTTGAAAAAGAGAATTCTTCGAGAAAAGGGTGAGCAATGAAGCACGCTGAAAGTCGCAGTGCTGCGAAGCACAGGGTGTCTGGGGAGCGGTCTTCATTCCGTCCGACACGAATGCTTCCTTGGTTAGGATTGTTCTTTACACTCGGTCTTCTATTCAGTGTGGGCATTCTCGTGATCCCCCCTTTACTCGATCTGGACCGTCTCCGACCTCGACTCGAGGAGGCGTTTCAACAGCGTTTTCACGGATCGCTTAAGTTAGGGAGGCTTTCTCTCAAGTTTCGACGGGCTGCGGTTTTAGAGATTGAACAGTTTACACTCAAGGACGAGCAAGGGCGGAGGGTGATTCAAGCTGCAAATGCTCAATTGGAGGCTTCGTACTGGAGTTTACTTAAGGCAGAGCCATCTTTGCAGCTCGTCGTTCGAAGGCCGGAGCTTCAGTGGCTTCGTCTTCAGTCGGGGGGGTCTCAATGGACGAAAGTATTTACTCGACGGAACGCTCAGGCGGATCGGCAAATCGTGCTCCCTCTTGGCCTAGCTCGCGCGCAACTCGGCCTAAAGCTGGAGCAGGGCTCCTTGCTGATCGAGGAGGAGGGGACGAGCAAGAGGCCCATGCAGATCTCCAAAATTGAACTCAAGTTAGAGCGCTTATCAGAGAATCAAGCGACCGAGTTTGAAGCATCGTTTGAACCGTTGGGAGTTCGGAAGGACTCCTTTGCAATTCAGGGCACGATTTCGCTTAAAGGCAGTTTGATTCCGGTTTTTGAGAATCGCGAGCTCAAGCAGGTTGGGCTGAAGCTCGGGGCTCATTCGACTGATGCGGATTGGATTCTCGGAGGAGAGGTGCTCAAACCTCGCGGTATTTCGTCAGAAATCAGAATGGACGCTCTTTTGAGTCAAAGTGAGCTTCTTGTTTCCGATCTTCAGGTGAGCGTTGGGCCGGTTCGTGCTCGCGGAAATGGAAAAGTAGCGCAAGTTTTTGGCCAATCTCCAGAATGGTCTGGGGAGGTGAGTACCGAAGTGTGGAATGCCACGCAATTGGCCGCGGCGTTCCCGAGCCTGCGAAATTGGGTCGCTTCGGGGAGCGTACAGGGAAGACTCAAAGTTGAGGGGGGACGCGCAGTCTCCGGGGAGTCTCCATCGATGCGGTCTTCAGGGGAATGGCTCTTTCGCTCTTTCGAAGTTAAATCCCACTCTTTTCGCGAACCTCTTCGGTTCGATGGTGAGATTCATTGGGCGGATAATCGCCTGAGCCGCATGCAGTTAATCGGATATTCACCCAAGAGTCAGTTTCGACTGGAGGGCCCCGTTGAAGCGGGCCGGGATGCAGTCGATCACTATCGTTTTTCGTCCAAGAAGATTGATCTGGATGAATTCATGGGTGGGCCATCTCTTGCACGGGCTCAGGTAAATTCTCAGGCGGCGCGAGGAAGTGGCTTCGTCATTTGGGAGGCTGTTGCTCAGTTCTTGAGCCCAGTTCGTTTTAGTTTGAGCATTGATCAGATTCAAGCTCGAGGTCAGAAGGTTGACGCAGTGAAAGGGAACCTGCACGTCGAGGACTCTGTGCTGCGAGGTCGGATAGACACGGGCGCAGCTCATCTCAATCTCCAGCCTTGGTCGCAGGAGCTTCGATCGACATTGCACGGGACTCTGACAAGAGGCCTCGAGCTTTTGGCGAACGGAGAGTGGGGGCACCGCTTTCCTCAGCTCAAGCGACTCACTTCGAGTCGAGGGGGTGGTTCCATGAGTACACCTGACCAACTCGCCTATGAACGCCTTTCCGCGACTTTTGAACTCAAGAAGAGTCGTCTCGAGATTTCGAGTCTTTCTCTCAAGTCGGGCTCTCAGTTGGGGATTGATCTTTCTGGTAAGGGATCAGTGGATTTCGTAGAACGAACGCTCGAAGGCGATTTTGAACTGAGCGACCAGAAAAACTTAACTCATCTAGGAGATCTTTCGGTTGAGATTCAGGGCGTTCGGGTACAGCATTTATTGGCAGAGAGGGGAACAGTGCGACTCCCCTTGAAGCTGTCTGGAACTTTGGACGAACCTCGAATTTCACTCGATCGAACTCCGGAGCAGTGGTTCGCGGTGGCCTCTGGAAATCTTGTGAGAGCGGCAGGCCAAAAGATTCCGCAAACGCTGAGAAGCGAAGTCATCAAGGCCATTCAGCAACTCAAGGGTGAAGTAGAGAAAGCAGTTTCGAAAAGGGAAGAGAAAGGGATCTCAAAATGAAAAATGAATTTTCGACCACAAAAAACAGTTCGACGGTTAGGGTGCTCTTTCTGAGCTTTTCAGCGCTTTTGATTGCCAGTCTTGCATTCTCGGGGTGTTCCTCCGAGCGCTTGAAGAATCGGGCGAAGGAAAGCGCCGCGCGCTTTTGGCAAGATAAGGCCTACCCGGGTAAGAGTTATGATGTTCAGGTGATTGAAGCCGAGAAAACCTCGGATGGAAATTTTCGAGTCAAGGGGATCGTGGATGGTGAGACTCGAGTAGGCACCTTTAGTCCGGATACCGAAACGTTCTCCGAGGGT
>CANMSW010000255.1 GCA_947500275.1 Bacteriovoracaceae bacterium
AGGAGTACGCGGAGATGCTGTAGGGATTCCTCGACCAGGGGCTCAAGGCGGCGGATCTCGTCCTTAGCCATGTCCGAAAGGTCGGGATCTTTTTCTGTCTGAAGAATTTCCCGGTTTCCTTCGAGTTCGGTTTGAAGTTTTCCATACTGACGGAAGGTTTCGACGAGTTCCTGAAGGCCAGCGTGCTCGCGCGAAAGTCGCCTAAACTCGCCAGGCTGCTGTCCGAGATCGGGGTCCGCCAAGCGAGCCTCCAACTCAACATAACGTCCTTCTACCGACTTCAATCGATCGAGAAACTTGTCAGCCATTTGGAATGTCCTGTGACCCTAAAAGAAAAAGGCAGGGTACCACCTTCGGTGGGCGCCCTGCCTTTTTGATGTCAGAAAAATTTCTAAAGGAATCGAACAGAAAACAAGGAGATTACTTCTTCTTGTACTTGTTCATGAAGCGCTCAACGCGGCCTTCCGTATCGATGAGCTTTGCTTTGCCCGTGTAGAAAGGATGGCACATTGCGCAGATTTCAACTTTGATATCTGCTTTTGTTGCGCGGGTTTCGATCGTGCTTCCGCATGCGCAGCTGATTTTCGTTTCAATGTATTCAGGGTGAAGTTCTTGTTTCATAATAAACCACTTTCTTAATCTGGATGGCCCCGTCGGCGGGGCTAAAGCTCCGCGACCCTTTCCCTTAGTCACAGGTCGCAGAGAGGGTCGGTTACCAGAGACCTAGCCCAGGGTCAACGGGTCTTCCCGAATCCCCTGGCTATTCGCTCCAACCGACCCGGCTCTCTATCAGCCGCTCATGCCCTTCACAAACTCGGTGTTCGTCTTCGTATGCGCGACTTTATCGAGCAGGAATTCCATGGCGTCCAAAGTGTTCATCGGATGGAGGACTTTACGAAGGATCCATAAGCGATTGAGCATGTCCGAAGGAATGAGGTGCTCTTCCTTACGGGTCGCAGACTTGTTGATGTCCAAACATGGGAAAATCCGTTTCTCCATCAACTTGCGGTCCAAGTGGATTTCGGAGTTACCCGTTCCCTTGAACTCTTCGAAAATGACTTCGTCCATCCGTGAGCCCGTCTCAACAAGAGAGGTCGCAATAATCGTGAGCGAACCGCCCTCTTCGATATTCCGAGCCGCCCCAAAGAACCGCTTCGGCTTATGAAGCGCATTGGAATCGACCCCACCGGAAAGGATTTTTCCAGAAGGAGGAACAACGGAGTTGTAAGCGCGAGCCAATCGGGTGATCGAGTCGAGCAAAATCACGACGTCATACTTGTTCTCGACCAAGCGCTTGGCTTTTTCGATAACCATTTCAGCCACTTGAACGTGTCGCGACGCTTGCTCGTCAAAGGTGGAGCTGACGACCTCACCCTTCACCGAGCGCTGCATGTCGGTTACTTCTTCAGGCCGTTCGTCAATCAAGAGGACGATGAGCTTAATCTCAGGATGGTTCGAAGTGATCGCATTCGCGATGTCCTGCATGAGCACCGTTTTACCTGCACGAGGAGGCGCAACGATCAAACAACGCTGGCCCTTCCCGAGTGGCACCATCATATCGATGATCCGCGTGCTGTAGTTCGTCGGTTGATACTCGAGATTGATCCGTTGGTTCGGATAGAGCGGCGTCAGGTTATCAAAAAGTACCTTTTCCGCATTCATTTCAGGGGTTTGGAAGTTTACCTGCTCAACTTTAAGAAGAGCAAAATAGCGCTCCCCTTCTTTTGGAGCACGAACCGAACCGCTGATGGTGTCCCCAGTTCGGAGACCAAAGCGGCGGATTTGCGATGGCGAAACGTAGACGTCGTCTGGACCTGGCAAGTAGTTGTAATCTGGGGCCCTGAGGAATCCGAAGCCGTCCGGCAAACACTCCAAGACGCCGTCCGCATAAATGTGTTCGTTCCGTTCGGCCTTTTTCTGAAGAATTCCGAAAATAAGGTCCTGCTTACGGAGGCCTGCAGCGTTCTCGATCGCTAGCTCGCGGCCAAGCTCGACGAGTTCACCGATTTTCTTCTCCTTCAAAGCACGAAGGTGGATCGGAATTAAAACTTGGTCAGCGGAAGAAACAGCGGCCCCATCGGTCCCGACCACTTGCGGCTCCACTTGCCCGGCTTCGGCAGCTTGGGCAGCGTTCGCCGAGTAAAGCGCATCATCATCCGTATCTTGCATCAGTCCAGCGCCTTGGCCGGCATGCTGACCGCGCGGCTGAGCTCCCCGGTGAGGACGATGGCCTCCATGACGATGCCCGCCTCCGCCACCACTACCACCACCACCGTGACGGCGCTGTTGCCCCCCACGCTGATGGGGTTTCTTATCTGGGGATTTGCCTTCCTGATTGTCCATAGTCAGTTCTCAACTTCTCTGGTTTTTATGGTCTTTTGTGGGGTTACTTGAACGAAGGATTTTGGGATTGGCGCCATTTTTTGGGCGAAGTCCTAAACAAGGACTGGTTCTTTTCGAAAAGGGGTTCGAGCCATCTGTTGCTCGGTCCCTGCGTTGCTTTGCTTCTCTTTAAGAATGAGTGATCGAAATTAAAAAGCCACTGGGAAGTCGCTCATCTCGATTCGGATCAAATCGGATCCGTGATCTCGTTTTTACGGTTACCCGAAAGCAGGGAATGCGGGCAAGGTAAAAATCGGCTTTTCAGAGCAGGGGTAACCCTTTGATAATCGGGAGACTGTGCAAAAGACTAAAACACCCTCTCACCAACGTTCTCCATCCTTCTTTAATTTCGGAAGCGGAGGATGGATATCGTCCTTCGCCGCCCTCTTCTTTGCCGCCCTCGGGTCCATCGGGGCACTGGCTTACTGGGCCAATTCGCCACAGTCGAGCAACAGCCAGGGGGGCACGGTCCTCATTCAAAGCGGCAGATCTCCTCAATCCGTACTCCGGGAGCTGTCAGAGGGAGGTCTGATCAGCCACCCGCGATTGATCCACCTTCTCGGCCGGGTAGCTCGGCAGTGGCCGCGGATGAAAACGGGAGAATACCTGATTCAGGCAAATCAGAGCCCCTGGTCTGTGATTCAGACCCTCACTTCGGGAGTCAGTATCGATCACCCTCTAACCATTCGCGAGGGTGAGAACCTCTATGAGGTCGCCGCCGAGCTCGAGAGGCGCGGTTTTCTTTCCCAATCCGATTTCATAACTCGTTGCCGTGAAGAGGAACGGATTCGAAAGCTCACTGGGGCTTCGGAGGCGCCGACAGTGGAGGGCTACCTTTATCCCGATACCTATCGCATTACACGGGTCATGAGCGCTGATGACATTTTGAACCTGCTCAGTCGTAGGTTTGAGGCCGCATGGCAACCCAAGTGGGGTGAGCGCGCGCGCGACCTTGGATTGACCAGGCACCAGGTCGTGACCCTGGCTTCCATTATCGAAAAAGAAACGGGTTCGGGACCTGAACGGCCGCAAATCAGCAGTGTTTTTCATAATCGCCTGAAGAAACGGATGCGACTCCAGAGTGACCCCACCACGATTTACGGGATCTGGGAGAGGTGGAG
>CANMSW010000256.1 GCA_947500275.1 Bacteriovoracaceae bacterium
GATGGCTCCCGGCTCGACTCCAAATCCCTCCAGCGCCAAGAAATCGGAGTTCACTTGCGCCAGCACGAAGTCGCGAGTCCGGCCATCGGTTCGGAAGGTCACGCCGCGCCCCTCCGATTGAAACCGCCCTGGCACGAGGAACCACCCCTCTTGATGAGGGCCTTCCATTTTTACACGGTAACCTTTTTGCGAGGATGAGACCCAATCGGGAGGAGCATTCAAGGGAGAAGAAATGGAATCATCACGAACTACCTTCAAAGTGGATGACGCCTCCATCTTCCACTCGCGCAACCAAACGGGCGCCGAGGCCCCCTCGGGCCAGGTTGCTACCCAAAGTGCTGAAACTCCCCTCGGAAGCGCTGGAAGAACTCGGTCGGCGTCCTGGGTAGATTTCGACCATCCCTTTGCTGCAAATTGGCCAATTTCCTCGCCCCGGACGCGGATCCGTTGATCGAGCTCCATCGAAAGTCGGTCGCCCGACTCCCGAAGCATTCGATGCTCATCAATTCGGCGATCGGCTTCATGAAACCGATGGGCAAAGATCAGTCCGCCCATGAAGGCGAGCCCAATCAGAAAGGCAGAACGAAACGCGCCCAAGAAAGTCCCACGACTTTCCAGATTGAATGCACTCGTAAAGCCAGTTTTTTGACTCCGCCCATGATCCGGCTGCATGAATAAGCGTTCTCGCCTCCTCCCTCTTACAACGGCAAACTCAACCGATTTCCTGAGGCGAAACGGCATCATCACCTTCGTTTTCAAGAGCGGGTATTGGAAGGATTCTCAGGGAAGTGATACCGTCGACACCATGACGAATTCAGCTTCGCCGTATCCATTTGAGTGGAACTTTCTCGAATCAACGCTTCGAGCCCATGCACCATCCGCAGCGCGATTTTCGGGCGAGCAAAAGGATTCAGGCGTTCAACTCATCACGACGGATTCAAGGAAGGCAAAAGAAGGCAGCCTCTTCGTCGCTATTCCCGGTGAAAAGTTTGATGGCCACGCCTTCATTGAAACCGCTCTGACTCAAGGTGCGACTGCAATTCTCTGCAAGCACGGCACCGAGATTCCTCCCGCTTTTCACAAAAAAGCGAGGTTCTTCGAGGTCGCCGATACCGAAGCCGCCTATCGCGCGCTAGGAAAAGAGTGGCGCTCACAATTGAAGGCGATGCCCGTCCTCGTTGTCGCAGGGAGCGTGGGAAAGACCACAACCAAGGAATTATTATCTGCCCTTTTAGAGGGAAAATTCCCAGGTCGAGTCCTCAAGACCACAGGGAGCCAGAATGGATTCCTAGGCATTCCGATGACCCTCCTCGAAATTCGCCCGGAACTTCATTCCGTCGCCGTCATCGAGGTCGGCATCGACGAGCCGCACACGATGATTCGTCATATGGATATCGTCCGCGGCACCCACTCCCTCTTGACCGCCATCGGCCCCGAACACCTCGAAAAACTGATCGACCTCCCGACCGTGGCACGCGAAGAGGCGATCGCCCTCGAAGAAACCATCCGGATGGGTGGACGCGCACTCGTGAACCTCGATGACCCTTGGATTGCGCCCCTCGCCGAGAAGCTTCCGAAGTCCCAGATTCAGACTTACTCGCTCCTTGGAAAAGCTGATATTCGCGGCTCCTTCACTTCATCCGGGGCCCTAGAAGTGAAAGCGAAAGAAGGAATCCCATTTACACTTCCTTGCCCGCTGCCCGGCGAACACCATGCCAGGAATCTACTCGCCGCTGCCGCCGTCGCGCTTGATATCGGATTCACTCCGGAAGAGATCGAACGGGGGCTAGCGGGATTCAAGGGGGCAGCAGGCCGCACCGAAGTCCGAGAACTGACCGATGGCACTCGCGTCATTGCGGATCATTACAATGCCAATCCCTCGTCGATGCATGCAGCTTTTGGAATTCTGAAAGCGACCTCTACGGCTCCTACCGGTCTCCGAATTGCTTGTTTAGCTGATATGCTCGAACTCGGAGCCGAGGAAGAACGTTGGCACCGCGAGCTTGCCGAACCTTTGATGGCAGCGCTCCCGGCCGGGGTGCTCCTTTATGGACCTCGGATGAAGTGGCTTCTCGATGAACTCAAATCTCGCCATTACTCTGGAGTCCTCTGCCATTTCCAGACCCATGAGGAACTCGCGCAAGAACTCTCTCGTCTAGTGCGCAAGGGAAGCGTGGTATTAGTCAAAGGTTCGCGCGGGATGAAAATGGAGAACGTGCTCAGCGCTTGGGTTCCCGCCGACCGCGCAAAAATCCTGCAACCGAACGCCGCGGCGTTCAAAGAGGCGGCCGCACTCCTTCAATCTGGGCAGGTCGTCGGGATGCCCACGGAAACCGTCTACGGGCTTGCGGGGAATGCGCTGGACGAAAAAGCGCTCACCCGAATCTTTAGCACCAAAGAGCGGCCCACGTTTGATCCACTCATTGTGCATATCACGCCAGCCCTCCTCGATCGTGCGCTCCCGGACGGCTCCACCCTCGATGCACTCGATACGCTGGGGATTATTCAGGTCGATCTCCTCAGTGACCTCGCACGTTCGACTCTTGAAACCCTCGCAAATGAATTTTGGCCGGGGCCCCTTACGCTCGTCCTCCCTCGGGGGCCACGGATCCCTGACTTGGTTTCCAGCGGACTCCCCACCGTGGCACTGCGAATGCCGGCGCATCCGGTCGCTCAGGACTTGATCAATACAGCAGGGCTCCCTCTGGCGGCGCCTAGCGCGAACCGTTTTGGGCGCATCAGTCCGACTTCGGCCCACGCGGTGGACCAGGAACTCGGAGATCGGATCCCGCTCATTCTCGAGGGTGGCGATTGTGATATCGGCGTGGAGTCGACCGTACTCTCCGTGACCGACAGCGGTGAGCCCGTGCTTTTGCGCCCAGGTGGAATTTCCGTAGAGAGAATTTCGGAAACCTTAAACGCCGAGATTCTTTCACCCAGCGCAGTCGCAGCCGACTCAGCGCCGCAGCCCGCTCCCGGAATGCTCGCCAGTCACTATGCGCCCAAAAAGCCTTTAACCCTTTTACCCCAACCCCTTGCTACGCTTTCACCGGGCACCTTAGAGCAACTCACCGAAGGAAAGCGCTTCGGCATCCTCCTTCAGAACGGGAATGCCATAAACACACTTCAAAAACTTCGGAGCGTGTTCTCCACTCTCTCGGCAGTCGAAACGCTCACCGAGACGGGCGATCGAGGCGAAGCGGCCCGAAATCTTTTCAGAAAACTTCGTGAGCTCGACGCTTCTGATGCAGAGATCTTGTTCGCAGAGCCCGTTGTTTCTCGGGAAGGTCTGGACCACGCCATTGCCGATCGACTGAGACGAGCGGCGACTCCGCGAGGATAATTCGCAAACCGAGCGGAAGGATTTTATTCCTCGCGGCCTGGGCGGCCCCAGAGAATAGATTCACAGCGGGGTCCACGAGGAAGCGCATTGGACTCCCCTAAGTCTGACTCTCGAGATTGAGTCAACCACGGGATTCTCCAGCCGGAACGGGCATGGGC
>CANMSW010000257.1 GCA_947500275.1 Bacteriovoracaceae bacterium
GAGGTTGATCAATTTCTGAATACAGCGACTTGCAACTCCGTCTGTGCTCCGTGTTCGCCTCTTCCTGTGATTCAGCTTTTGAGTCTCTATCGGCAAGTGGAGAGTGATTATCGTCAAGCCATGGCCCGCGTGGACCGAGAGGCACCCGAGAGTCAGGTAGAGTTCCTTTCTGATCGCTCCTCCAAAGTCATTCGTTACGCTGAAATACCTCGCGCTGAAGCGGTCTTCGCCATTGAGCGCGCAAAGCTCGGTTTCTTGCGATCCCTCCAAGCCGAGATATCGCAGTGAGGGGATCCAGGTTTTGGAAGGCTTACCTCTCCGAATTTCAGAGCTGAGCAGTCCGTAGTACGAGCAAAACCGCCCAGAATCAGAGGCACGGTAGGCGCATCCTAGGCCTGGGTCGAGTTTGTCCTAGGTCGGATGAGTTAGGGCCTCTTTAAGCGACCCTCCTGCCCTTGGAGAGCCACGATAACACTCAAATCTTAAGACCATTCAGAATGTCCGTCAAAATCCCGATAGCGAACTGATATGAGTGGATTTAAGAGGAATCAAGGACCCGAGCGAGATTCGAACGGACCAGGCGGAGGCGAGCCTGGGGGTTCCTTCTGGACGAGCTATAGCGACATGCTTCTGGGGCTCTCTGTGATTTTCCTGGTGCTCTTTTTCTTTACCGTTCTTCGAACGGGTGTGGATCAAGGGCAGGTTAAGAAAGCCAAACAAGAAGCGCAGCAGGCGCTTGAAGGAAAAGTGAGCCCGAGCGAAATTGCTCGCTCCCAGGAGACAGAAGCATTTCTAAAAAACTCAATTCAAGAAATTTCACAGAAAAAAGAAGTCTTAGATCAAAGCGCCACTGAAATCACGCGCACTCTTAAATTGCTCGACGAACAGAGTAAGGCAGTCTCTGAGCTCCTGAAGCAACAGCAAGAGAAGTCCGCAATGGTGAGCGTTTTGCGCGAGAAGGCAGAGACGCTTGAAGGTCAGTTAGGTTCGATCGAAGAACGACGCGAAGAGCTGGAAAAACGCCTCGCTGACCGAGATCTTTCCATGGAAAGCGTGAGTCAAGAACTTCGAGCTTTAAATCAGGAGCGCGCTGAGCTCTTCGTTCAGTTAAGGGGGCTGCAGGAGGACCTGAAGCAGCGGGATGTTGCATTGCTGGAGAGGAGTCAAATCCTCGATCAAAAGTCAAAGACCCTTGTGGTTCTGGAAGGGCAACTTCAGACAGAACGGCTTGCTCTGGAGAAGACGCGTCAGGAATTGGGCGCATGGAAGGCCGAAGGGGGGCAGCTTCAAAAAAGAACCTCTGATTTGGAACGCTTGAGTGATTCCAAAGGCCGAGAAGTCCAAACCCTGCGCGAGGAGAAGTTAGCTCTCTCGTCTCAGCTCGCCGAACTTCGCGGCGAAGTGGCTGGACTGCGCACGCAGCTTTCCACTTTAGGGCGTTCGAATGATCTGCTTCAGAAAGATCAGCAGGCGAGTGGAGAGGGGCGCACCCGCCTCGCAGCTAGCCTCATGAAGACCGAACTGGAACGGGACGGCCTGCAGTCCGAGCTTCGAGATTTAAAAAAGGAATTGGAATCCGCGCGAGGCGATCGAGGTAGAACCCTCTCCAAGGTGACCCGATGCGAAGAGAGACTTGCGGAGCTTGATCTCAAGCAAAATCGGAGTCCGAGTTCCTTTCAAGACCTGTCCCGGCAAATGCAACAAGCGCGTGCAGACTTAGAAGCACTGGGTGCGAAGAGAAAGAATTTCGCAAAAGAGTTGAGTCGCGAACTCAAAGTTCAAGGCATTCAAGCTACCGTGAACCCTCAGTCGGGTGGCCTGATTTTCGAGATGGATGAAACGTTTCGATTTCAGAATGGGAGCGCCGAGCTAACTGATGAAGCGAAGCTGAAGCTAAAGCAGGTCATTCCGATTTATGTCGGGCGACTCTTCAATCAACAAAAGAAAGACTCGAGTGTCCGTCTCAAGCAACTAGAGATCACTGGGTTCGCGAGCCCACGTTACTTTAAAAAGTATCTTCCTCCGAGCGAGAGGGCGGGAGATGGCGCAACAGCTAATCTGAAGCTTTCAGAGGATCGTGCGCAGAAAATTGCCGACTATATTCTTGGAATTGAAATTGGCGATTACGAGCATAAATCCGACTTGAAGCGCTTGATGCGAATTTCCGGTGTCGGACACACTCAGCCCATCCGTGCCCCTGCGTCGATGATGCAGTCGGAACCGTGCGGCCCTTACGATTGCGCGCGGTCGCGGCGTGTGGAGCTGAATTTCAAGTTAATGGGAGAGCCTGAAGGCTCATCACGATGATTGAGGGAGTGATTTGCTTATGATGTCGTTACTTCTGAAATTAGCAGACCATTTAATTGAGTTCATGGCTGTGGTGCTCGTGTCGGCCCTGTGTATTCGGTGGTTCGCTTACAAAGCGGCGTTACGGGATCGAGCTTACTTCAACACCTTCGCTCACTCGGTTGAAAAAATTTTGGAGTCAGAGCCGCCGCACGGGGAAGTAAAGAATGTGGAGGAATGGCTCTCGCAGTTGCTCGATTCAGTCGTGGAGCATCTTCCTGCTCGGAGTTTACGGGGAGAAAGAATGCTTTTTACCCGAAAAGGCGCTTCCCAGCCGGGGCCAGCCTTTCGTTTTTCAGAAGCCAGCAGCGTGGAGTCTTTGAGTGAGTATTCAGATGGGCAACGCAGCGTCATCCACGCAACCAAGCATCAACTGGATTCTTTCAAGAGCCCTTTCCCCCCAAACTTCACGGAAATCACTTATCGAGTTTTGGGCGAAGATAAGCACTGGAAAGAAGTACTCGGTATTCCAGTGGAAATGCTCGTGAGAGTGATGGATATTTTGCCCGGTACATTTGTTGTTTTTGGAATCTTTGGTACCTTCATTGGTATTGCGGCTGCGTTGCCTCAAATTGGCGCGTTGGATCTCGAGCGGATTGCAGAGTCAGGGCCGGTGCTTCACAGCTTCATTGATTCGGTATCGTTCTCAATGCGGTGTTCGATTGCCGGAATTTTCTGCTCTATATTCTTAACCGTCTTGAATGCTCTTTATCCGATATACAGTCCGAGAGCAGAAGTGCGCCGGAATCTTGAACGGTGTTTTGAGCTCATGTGGCACAGTGTTCATGGTGGGAAGATGTCGATCGCCGATACGAAAGTGATTGAGTTGCTCCAGAAGATTTCAGATCAGTTAGAACGCCAAGAGGCCGGAGTCCCTGCCCGTAAGGCAGGATGAAGGGGGTTTATCATGGCGGTTGCTGACCTTCTTCGAGGCTGCCCTCTTTTTTTTGAACTCTATGATCATGAGGTGGAGCGAGTGACTCGGTTTTGTCGAGTTCATTCACGCAAACCCGGTGAAGTTATATTGGCCCGTGGTCAGCCGCTCCAAGCACTCTATGTCGTGTTGCAGGGACGGGCTTGTGCCGAGTGGAAAAAAGGGCAATCTTTGGGGGGGAAAATGATTTTGAATGTGGGAGACCC
>CANMSW010000258.1 GCA_947500275.1 Bacteriovoracaceae bacterium
CAGAAATTTATGATGATCCGAATGGAATTGAGTCTCTGGATGGTAACACGGTGGATCGTTCCGCTGAGATGGCGAAGCTCGCTGAAAACCAACTTCTTTACGATGCTTCAGTCGAGATGCTGAAGAAAAAACTGGGAATGTTAAAATACGCCATCGGTGAAGGCGGAGGAGGGCGCTAATTTATGGACTTCTTCTCATCCATGCGGGTCAGTGCGAGTGGCCTTGATGCGCAAACGAAGCGCATGAATACGATCTCAAGTAACATTGCGAATGCTGAAACCACGCGAACGGAGGACGGTGGTCCTTACAAACGTAAGGATGCGGTCTTCGGTGCCGTGACGGATCGCGAGAGTTTCGGGGAAATTCTTGAGAATAAACTCGACGAGCAGGTTCAAGGCGTATTGGTCGAGGATATTGCCGAGGATGTTCGCCCGCCTCGGATGGTTTTCAATCCGTCGCATCCAGACGCTGACCCGAATGGGTATGTGGCCATGCCGAATGTGAATCCGGTCGAAGAAATGGCGAACATGATCAGTGCTCAGCGTTCGTATGAAGCTAATATCACGGCAATGAATTCGGCCAAGTCGATGGCTGCAAAAGCACTTGAGATTGGGCGCTAAAAGCGCTGGAGGTTAGTCCATGGCTGTAATTCCAGGGATCGGAAACGAATTGGCCGGGATGGGGGGAGCGCTCGAAGGCTTCTCCAGCGAGAGTTTTGAGTTAGGTGCCGGGGCAGAAGCGCGCGTTCTCCGGGAGATGCAAAACCAGGGCATGAAGGTTCCAGGCTCGGAAGGTCGAGTTGCGGGTGCCGGTGAAGCAGGGAAGTCCTTTATGGATGTTCTCCAGGGCTCCCTTGACCAAGTGAATCGAGATCAGGTTCAGGCTGATCAGTCGATCAAAGAGATGGTGGCTGGCCGGAATAAAAATATCCATGAAACCATGCTTGCGATCGAGCGTGCCGACTCGTCCATGAAGCTGATGATGCAGGTACGGAACAAAGTCTTGGATGCCTACCGTGAAATCATGAGGATGCAAGTTTAGTACGTGCTGGTAAGCTGAGTGTCCGAAGCAAGAGGCTTCGTAAATAGGTTTTTGGCGGGAAAGGAATTCCTCGCGTGAGTGATTATTTTCAGAAGATTTTCAAACAGATTTCCGACTTCATCCAGGCCCTTTCTCCGTTAAAGAGACTCGCCGTGGCGGGTACCTCAATTGGGATGATAGCGGGTATCGTCGCGCTCTTTATTTTTGCTGGGAAGCAGACCTATCAGCCGCTTATGCAGAATTTGAACCCCGAGGATGCGACCAACATCATGAGGGTGTTGCGAGAGAAGCGAATTCCTTACCAGATCGACGATACTGGACGGAACATCTCAGTGCCGCCTGAAAGCATTTATGATCTTCGGCTTGAGCTTGCGGCGAGCGGAGTAACTTCCTCGAGCGTCACCGGTTACGAAATCTTCGATAAGTCGAGTTTAGGCCAAACGAGTTTCGTGCAGAAAATCAATCAGAAGCGGGCTCTTGAAGGCGAACTCATGCGGTCGATCAATACGATTAACGGCGTACGTCGTTCACGCGTGCATTTAGCGATTCCTCAGAAGAGCGCCTTTGTGGAAGACCAAAAGAAACCGACGGCTTCGGTTGTACTGGACCTCGATGGCGGCGTTCAACTGACTGAGAAACAGATATTCGGGGTCGGTAATTTAGTCGCCCGCGCCGTAGAGGGAATGGACATCTCAGACGTAGCGATCGTGGACTCCCAAGGTCGAACGCTGTCCCGTAACAATTCCGATCCCCTATCTGCAGCGACCGCGACCCAACTCGACTACCGCCAGAAAATTGAGAACGACCTCCAGAAGCGGATCGAAGAGATGCTCGCGCGAGTAGTGGGTGAGGGTCACGTCGTCGCTCGGGTGAGTGCCGATATCGATTTTTCGCAGGTTTCTGAAACCCAGACCCTCTATGATCAAGAGGGCTCCGCTATCCGATCGGTCCAGAAAGACAATAAGTCGATGGAGGGCAGTCGCCCTGGGCCTTCAGGGGCAGCAGGCGCGACCAGCAATCAGCCAGGCGCCACCCCTACTCAGAATGGGGTTCGAAGCGACACAAAAACGAACGCGGAAGTCGTCAATTACGAGGTTCCTCAGACCGTTCGCAAAACGAATCGTTCAGTAGGAAACGTAAAAAAGCTCTCTGTAGCAGTTGTGGTTGATGGAAAGACGGTTCGCAGTAAGAATGCTGAAGGCGTAGTCGACTCGAAGGTGGAGTCCTGGCCCGCAGACAAGCTAAAAGAGTTCGAAGCAATTGTTACGACTGCGGCCGGAATCGACCGGAGTCGCGGGGATACGCTTGAAGTCAAGAACATGGAGTTTAGCCATGTCGACTTCGACGACGCCGAGAAACAGTTGCAAGATGCTGAGCGCAAGACCTACTTTCGGAACTTGGTCACCTACGGTCTCGTGGGTCTCTTGATTATTCTTTTCTTCCTCCTAGTGGTCCGCCCGTTTGTGAAATGGATCACCGACAACACGATCGACAGCGTCGATTCCTTCTTGCCTCAAACGATCGAGGAGTTGGAACGACTTCAGAAGAACGCAGCTCTTCCTGGCATGGAAGAGGCAGTCCCTGTTCTGCCTGAGCAAATTGACCCTGAGAAAGTAGAGGGAGAGATGATCAAAGAAAAGATCATCTCCCTAGTAGACTCGAACCCACACAAAGCTGCTTTGATTCTGCGTGACTGGGTTCACACCGAGAAGGTTTCGGCGGATGGGGACAAGCCTGCTGGTGGCGGTAAGTACAAGACCGCCTAATCAGCTGAAATTAATCGGACCGACTGAAAAAGATATCGGAGAGAAAAATGGCTTTCGAAAACTATGAAGAGATGTCTGGGCTCGAGAAGTCTGCACTCCTTTTGAGCGTGCTAGGAACCAACGTTACGGCCCAGGTTTTCGGAAAGATGAAAGATAACGACGTGAAGCGCCTAGTCAGTGCGATGGGTTCAATCAATAAAGTTCCCATCCCTCTGGTGAAGCGTGTTCTTGAAGATTTCTACACTGAAATTGCGGAAGAGAACTCTTTGATCTTCGGGACAGGCTCGGGTCGGGATTTCGTCCTCAATACGCTCGGCGAAGAGCGGGCGAAGACCGTCCTTGGGCAGCTTTCGGTCGTCGAGGGAAGCCGCACACTGGAAGCCCTCGAGTTGGTGGATTCTCGAACCCTTTCCAACTTCTTGGTGAACGAGCATCCACAGACTGTGGCGCTCATTTTGGCTCATTTAGAGCCACAAAAGAAATGCGATGTCTTGAAGCGGTTGCCCGAATCCATTCAGACCGAGGTGGTTCTCCGGATTTCGAATTTGGACTTCATTTCTCCAAACCTCATTGCTCAGGTGGACGAGGTGCTCAAGCAGGAGCTTGCGACTTTGGGCTCGATCGACACGCAACAGCTGGGGGGCGTTCCTCCGATCGCCGAG
>CANMSW010000259.1 GCA_947500275.1 Bacteriovoracaceae bacterium
AGCTTTATCTCTGAATTCACGGGCATCCCCTGGAAAGAGGCGCTCGAAGGATTCACGGACGGACTGAGCCGAGCCAAGGCACTCTACCCGGGGCTTGAAGCGGGATTCTTAGGGATCGTTTCTCGGGATTATGGACTCGAAGCCGCACAGAAGACCGTGCAGTTTATCATCGATAATAAAACTGCCTTCTTGGGAATTGACCTGGCGGGAAACGAAATCGCTTGGCCGAATCATCAGTTTACCGAGGTTTTTGCCGCCGTTCGCAAACGAGGAATCCCGACCACGATCCACGCAGGCGAGGCCACGGGGCCTGCTGAAATATGGGACGCGATTGACCGCTTAGGAGCAAAACGCATTGGACACGGTGTCGCGTGCATTCAAGACCCAGTCCTCATGGAAGAGTTGGCACGCAAGGGGATTACCCTGGAAATCTGCCCAACCAGCAACTGGCTCACCCAGTGTACCAAGACGATTGAAGAGCACCCCGTTGTCCGGATTTTGAGAGCGGGCGTGCCCGTCACAATCAACACCGATGATCCCGGTGTTTTTGGCGTCACTCTTCATTCCGAGCTGGAACTTTGCCGGAACCGCCTAGGAATGACCGACTCCGAAGTCACTCAAGTCCTGAAAAATGCCGCAACTGCCTCATTCTTAAACCATTAGAGGCCTAGGTTCTCAGACGCTGCAATAGATTTTGCTTTCGTTGCAAGGCTCCCTCACTCCCCATATAACGCATTGCATCTGTAGGACTGTTCCCCCCACACACACCCCGTCGGGTCGCTCGTAAGTTCGACTAGACGGTTCCAGTCCTATGGATAAGCCCCGGGCGCAGGATAGCGCCCGGGGCTTTTTTTATCAGAGAGAGAGAGAGATCGAGAGAGGAGAAATCTTCACGCGGCGACCACTTGGTCCCGCCCACCCCCTTTCGCGCGATACAGAGCCTGATCAGCAACATTCAGGGTCTCTGCCAAAGAAACACTTTCAGCATGAAGGGCAAGCCCAAGGCTCGCTGTGCAGGTCCATCGACTTGCAGTCGCTGAACACGAAAACTCGAGTCGCGATATCAATCTTCGAATCAGTTCCGCCGTTCCAAGCAGTTCCTCACGAGTACCCCGAAAAGCGATCGCAAACTCTTCGCCCCCTAATCGCCCTGCCACACACCAACCGGGGGATTGAAACCTTCCTAGCACCTCACCCACCGCACGAATCACCGCATCGCCACAAGCATGACCATAGGTATCGTTCACACTTTTGAAATGATCGAGATCAATAAGGATCACGCCGGTTTCGTGTCCCCCCGCTTGCATCCTGGACCAGGCATCAAAGAAGGCAGCGCGCCGATGCAGACCACTGAGTTCATCCACTTTGCAAGCGTCCTCGAGCTTATCGAGAACGAGGAGCACCTGCGACCAGCTGGTCTCAAGAGCCGCTACTTCACCTTGAAGGTGCGAGAGGAGGTGACGAATGCTCAAGAGACTTTCCGACAACAGATGCTCCCGTTCCACAGCGATATCCTCCATTTCAGGACAGTGTTATATGTAACCGATATCAAACCGATCAACTCGCTTTGCTACCGTGCCACGCCCTGAAGGTAGAGCATGCACCGTGCCGCGCGCCGGGGTTCGACAGAAAGGGATACGGAGGGTATCAGAGAAGGTTTCGCATCGATTCTACATTGGGTCAGATTTGACCCATGGTGCGAGAGGGACTCGGGATTGAACTCCGTAGTTTCTTCTGAAGGTTTTTCTGAAGATTGAAAGCGTTTAGCTGACTCTTTCGATTTCGAAGGGCTTGTTTTTGGAGCTCGGTCAGATCTTCAGATTCCATAAGTCGCTGATAGGGGGATCTTGCGCACCTTATCGCGGAGGGCCCGGTCATGCTGCACGGCCCGGTGTTCATCGTACTCTCACCATTCAGGAAGTCCTGCCCTGAACCTAGTCGAACCTAGCATGCCCGTTTCCCGCCAAAGCCTAACGAGGTGATAAACCACCTCTTTATCGTAGACGATATGCCGGCCAGGATCGTTATTCCGTACTTTCGTGAGCATCCACAGACCGAGCTAAACTCGTCGAGAATCAAAGATTTCTTACTTCGCCCCGAATTTCTGCGGAGCTCCCGGATAGCATTCAAATATTCAAGTCTCAGCTCTTGGCTCATGGTTCCGTATCTCCTTGTTTTGTTTGTGCAAATTCAAATTACGGTAACGGAATCATGAGTCAATGAGCCTGAGCCTCAGAGCTTCCCATCGACGAGAATCAAAAAGCTCCTCCCGGCCGGTCAAATTTTGAGTGAGCCAATTCGGTAACAAGATTTTACTGCGTGTGTCATCTTTGATACATTTACGAACTTTATCGTTCTGAGCGATTATTTTGACAAGATTGGGCCCTGGGTATCTTCACGAAAGGATTATTTTATTTTTCTTATGAGTTGGTCACTTGCGACGAAGAAGAGTTTAGTTGTTCTCAGTCTTACAGTCGTCGAATTTTTTTTTGCGCCTGCGGTCTTGGCTGGTGATCGCCTACCTTACAGCTTTAATCCCCCTCGGGATTGGGTGGCTGTTGATGTGCCCGGAGTAGACGGTGCTTGGGTCCCACAAGCCCAAAGTAACCACAAATCCAAGTCGATATCAATCTTAGTCCACACTAAGAAAAATTCTCGTCCATACCAACCCGAAGGCGTCGTTCAATCTAAGCTCATTAATATGGTACAAAGGACGCGAGGCTACTTGCTTCGCATGGCCGGCTTAAGTGATTGGACGATCGACGAATCAAAAATGGAGCGCCTTGCCGGTACAAAAGCGCATCGGATGAAAATGAGTGGACATTATATCGGTGTGGAAAACCAACCGGTGGAATTTGTGGAGTGGGCTTATTTTATCGGTGACCGCTATTATCAGGTAAGTTTTCACCAGCCTGCTCGGGGGCCTGCTTCCTCTTCAATACGGCAAGAGACTCGAGTAAGTGATGATGAAGTCCGCCAAGCTTTGAGCCAATTCATTCCGGAGGGGTTGTGAGATCATCCCTTCTCTCTTCACTCTTCTTCGCTTTCTTTTTTTCAATCTTCCCTCAGTCGGGGCTAACGTTGGAATGGCGGCTTCAGCCCCCTTGTGACGTACAAGCGGCACAATTCCTCGCTGCGCCTCCGCTTGCAGAGGCCAGGAATCTGGATCATACCGGAAGTAGGACTTGGGAATTTAGATCTTTAGTCAGGAACGAAGCCGAACGATCAGTCTCTTCCGAGTGTCTCACCCCCATTTGGGAGCAAGCGTATGCAGATGCATCTGAATACTGGAGAGAACGGGCTGGGAATCAGTCTTGTCTGGATTCCGAAGGTCGCCTTCCAGAGCAAAGGCCCAGCGCTTGTAGTGTAGAGCGCTGGGAGTCGGTCGAACCTAACTTGAACTACCTCGAATATATCAGTACTTTACGCAGGGGAATGATTTCAGATTTGAATTCCTCAATTTCTGCG
>CANMSW010000260.1 GCA_947500275.1 Bacteriovoracaceae bacterium
GAAACACGAACGCCAAACTCCCTACCAGTAGGAAGAAGCAAAACGGAAAGCCCGAGCTTTGCCACCAAACAGCCACTCAAAAGGGCTCCGGGCTCGTCGCCTACGACCACCCAATCGTAGTGATCACGAAGATGACGAGTCGGCTCACCTATCCGCGCTCCGCGGATCGAGCTTGATTGCGAGGCCTTGGACTCTGACGAAAGGGAGTTACCTTCACTCATGCTGTGGGGCGCTTTCCCGGAAACCGCTGAAGTGATTTCGGCGTGACGCAGACCCCTTTCGCCCTACAGACAACGATCGGAATAGCCAGTACCTCGGCAGAACTCTCGGCTAACCCACCCTCGGACTTATCCAAAAGCCTGATGACTTTTCTCGCCTCAAACTCCATCTGACAGGAGCTCTTTCCGATATGCGTAATTTTCCCAACAGCCTCGATATAGTCTCCGACTTTTACGGGAGCTAAAAACTCAACAGTCTCGTAAGCACGGAACAGACCTTCGTCTCCATCCAAGCGGATGAGTAGCTCTGTTGCTACATCTCCGAATAGACCGAGCATACGGGCGCCATCAACCAGGCCTCCGGCATAGTGACCGTCATGAGCACTCATCCGAAGTCGGATCATTACGGTCTCAGTTGGGTTTTCGAGATGCTTCGAATCAGGGGAAGTTTTTATGCTCATGGAGTCCCTTTCTTGGAGGTCGCTCCAAAAGGTATCACGCCCCAAAAAGGACAGACAACACGTCGATAGTGCCGCCCGTACGTGCAGCGAGTCGACCGGCTGCATCCCCCTTGGTTCTCAGCTCTTCTGACCATTGCTCGGCTTGGCGACAGACCTGAAGGAGCTCGCTGTCAATGCCTATGACCCGGAGGTCACCACTCGAAATAAGATCTCTTACCTCGACAAAATCATCACTCCCCTTAGGACCGATGAGGATCGGCGCCCCACCCACGGTGGGCTCAATGACACTATGGATGCCCCGACCAAAGCCTCCCCCCACATAGACGAAATCAGCTTCACGGTAGAGGGATTTCAAAACACCGAGTTCATCGACAAAAATACAGACCGGTTTCGAAGCAACTGGGTCACCTGTGAATTGAACCGCTTCTCCTGACTTCCACTGCGAGGTTCGAAGGACGCGCCACCCTGCGGCCTGTAGGATTCGAACCTGCTCTGCTACCTCGTAGCCCTGCACCTGGTGGGGAATGACCCAAAGGGTTGATCCTAGGACTCCGGGACACGATAAAGAGGGGAGCTTGCGATAATCTGAGACCCAAGAGTTACCCAGCATGCCCCATGGGCGCGGCAGGTTGAGCACCGACACTGCTTGAAGTATCAAAGTGGATCGATCTTGGGAGAAACGAGAAGGGAGGGGGGCCGTATTTACTTGGTCCCAACGCGGATCTTTTACGAGATAGACGTGGGAATTATCCCAACGCCAACTCAAGAGACTCAGGCGATCCGCCTCAGAGAGAGTAAGCATGTGGATTTGTGGTCGAGCCAAATCTAACACTCGAGTCAAAAACCAAGATGCAATGCGAAGTGACCGCCTAGCCTTTGCACCTACGATATAGACTGGAACGCCACAAAGCGCGGCAGAGGCCCACTGTTCAGGCCATGCCTCGTACTTAACCGTGATGAAGAATCTCGGCTCAACGACCTTAAACGCGGAAAGCCAACTCCCCTCGCTGGGACTAAGCCCTCCCCCAAACCATTGCCCCATCTCTTCAAGCCTTTCCTTTAGCTTTAAGAAGCCGCGGGTGGCTGACGGGCTGAACACAGTCAAGAAGATCGGCTGCCCAATGCGGGCTAACTCGAGAACTACCGTTTGAATTCCCTCTAATTCGCCAGCACTTGCAGCGTGAATCCAAATAGGTCGGCGCATCGAAGTTTGCTCGACCTGATCGGATACTGGACCAACATCCTCGCTGCCAACGAGCGGCCGATTCACAGGGCATGACGAAAGCTCAAGTTTCAACCGAGGACTGCGGATCAAGCGCTGATCAAATATCCGAGAAAAAAAGACCGTAAGGGACTGATACAATCTAAATCGAATGGGAGGACTCATTGAGGTCTGACAGTAAGTCACTGACGAAGGTCCTCATTCGTCGCACGGTCCTTTACAGTATTACGTAGTACCTCTCTACAGACACCGCGCACCTGCTCAACTGTGATCTCACTCATGCACTTGTACCGCGATGCACCGATCCAGTAGCAAAAACGGCCATCAGTGGAACATGGGCTACAGCGTACCTGAGAATGAATCGAACGACTTTCACGCCTCCAGGGCCTAAAACCTAAATCGGGTGATGTGGGACCATAAAGAACAATCGCGGGAACACCTAACGCCTCCGCTACATGAGCTAGCCCGGTGTCATTCCCAACAAAAAAGCTACAGTCAGCAATTTCGGCGGCCACCTGCCCCCATGTGAGTCCGACAGCGGCCTTGTGGGGCACTCCTCGCTGAAGCAAAAGATCAATGAGATCGCGTGTGCGCTCGTCACCTTTAGCGCCGAAAATTACGGGGATTCCGTCGGATAAGCCTTCAACCAAGGCACCAAACTTCTCAAAATCCCAACATTTTCCGGCCCAGGCTGAGTCTGGCATCACTGCATATTTATATTTTCCATGACGGTCCGCACTCACCGAACCGGATGGCAACAGGTGCCCTAAATCAGGACGACCAGCTTCCGTATTGAAACCTAATAGGACATTCGAAAACTCTGGTACCCAAGGCTTTGGTCTGAGGCGTTTCGGCCAAAAACCCTTAAATACGAAAAGCCCCCATCGCCGCCAACGAGGCTTCGAGATCGAGCGCCAAGCAGAACCCAGAAAAAACAGCCTGAGCAACTTGGTTCGTAGGCTACGATGGAGGTCGATAATCTCGCTGTAACCTTGACGCCGCAACTCTAACCCTAGGCGCAACCAGCCTAAGAGCCCCTCTTTTCGGCGATTAAAGCCCCAAACTCGTGAAATTCTTGAGTGCCCCTCAAGTAAGCTCGCCATCTCCGAAGAAACGAGCCAATCAACCTTGTAATTTTCAGGGAGCAAAGAAAGACCAGCCGTAGCTAATACGACATCTCCTAGGCTAGTCATGCGAATTACAAGCGTCTGCTTTTTCATCGGATTATGCGCTAAACCCTCATCGTTTCGATGAGACTAAACTGGACACAACTAACAAAAAGCTACTTCACTCCTAGTACCTCTCGAAAGGTACAAGAAGGAATCGGGCAAAACTAGAGCGCAAAACAACATTACGAACGAACGGCGGGGAAAAGGACGAAGCTATATCAATATCCACCATAGGCCAAAAAAAAGCCCGGCAGTAGATCTGCCGGGCTTGATAAAAAAGAGGGGGCGTCTAGCTATTTTAGCGCCGGGCTTCCCCGGTACTATATTCGCCGTGTGCGGGCTTAACTTCTGAGTTCGAGATGGA
>CANMSW010000261.1 GCA_947500275.1 Bacteriovoracaceae bacterium
GGGTACTCGAGACGTTTTTGAGCAAGCCTGTCCACTTCTGGTTCCGATGATCGAGGAAGGTTGGCTCGATCACAATATTCTCCTTCAGACGATCGATGAATATGTAAGTACCCACCGTCAGCAGGGACACGAAGGAATTGCTCTCCTCGGTTGCACGCATTATCCGTGGATTCGCACTCAAATCGAGTCTCGCTTACCAGGATGGACAGTGGTGGACTCGGCTGAGTCGGTAGCGCAGTACTTAGCTTCGAGAGTCGCTACGTCGGGTGCCACGGTATCCGATCAGCCATCATCTCCGGAGGTGAAATGGATTTTCACCGACCCCGAAGCTGTTCCCGATTTCGCACGAAAAATACTGCGTTCAGTCTGAAGGAGTTCTCTATGGCTATCCGGAAAATCGCTCGAATGGGAAATCCAATTTTGCGACAGCGCGCGCGCTTGGTTCGACCTGAAGAAGTCGGTACCCCAGAGTTGAATCGCTTGATCGACGATATGATCGATACGATGCGTGACGCGAATGGGATTGGTCTGGCAGCACCTCAGGTTCACGAGTCAATTCGCTTGGCGATCATAGGTTTTGACGAGGCCAGTTCTCGATACCCCGATATGGGTAAGATGCCTCTCGAGGTACTGATTAACCCTCAGGTGACCATTTTGGATCCCACGCCCCAGGCTTATTGGGAGGGATGCCTTTCGATTCCGGAAATTCGTGCAAAAGTGGAGCGTCCGAGGAAAATCAAAGTCGAGTGGCTTGATCAAGATGCTTCTTCTCTCTCGATCGAGGCCGAGGGGTTCCTTGCGACGGTTTTTCAGCACGAACTTGACCATCTGGATGGAGTGCTTTTTGTGGACCGAATGAGAGCCGTTCCCGGACATACTCCAATCGCATTCACAGCTGAGTACGCTCGCTATGATCTCGCTCGGCTGGATGAAGATGCCGACGGTGAGCTCGAAGATTAGTGGGGCTTCTTGAGTTCTTCCGCCAAGCGTATCCGGGATTCCCGTCTTTTCTGTGCAGCATCGAAACGACGCTTTTCTTCGGGGGTGCCGGGAAGAATGGCAGGAACCTGGGTCGGGCGGCCATGCTCGTCTAGGGCGACGAAGGTCAAGTAGGCAGTGGCTGTGTGATGGCTTTCGCCAGTAACTTGGTTTTCGGAGTCGACTCGAACTCCAACTTCCATCGAGGTTCGGCCTGCCCAATTTACTGAGGCACGAATATGGACGATGTGTCCGACTTTCACGGGAGCTACAAAGTGCAGGGCATCCAACGAAGCGGTGACGACAATGCGGCGGGCGTGTCGACCGGCTGCAATTGCGCCTGCAATGTCAATCCACTCCATAATCTTTCCACCGAAAATAGTCCCCAATGCATTGGCATGCGAAGGAAGGACGATCTCCGTCATGGTGACGGTTGAATCTCGGGGGGCTTTGCCATTGGGTGCTTTGGTGGTCGTTCCATTTGGAGTGAACGAGGTCGTCATAGTGGGGTCAGAAGACGACAGATTTGTTGAGAAGGCAATACTTTCATCCTTCAGAATCAGCTTTATACGTGGGTGTTCACTCGACTTTAGACTTCACTTCCACGAAGAATAGCGCTGATGAGTCCATCCTCCCCTAAAACTCTTTATTTGGTCTATGTCGTCGCTTTTTTGATCAATTTGATCTGGGCTGCGCATCCGGTTGTGGGAAAAGTACTTTTGGCGGGTTGGAGTCCGTTCCATGTCGCATGGATGAGATATGTTTCCGCTTGGTGCGTTTGGATGATTCTTTCTCCCTTTTTAAAGGGTAGCGGGAAAAGTCTTACGGCTACTCTTTTGCCCAAGAATCGATCCGGTCTGATTGTGATGCTCGTCGGGGCTTTTACTTTTTGTCTCTCTCCGCTTCTTCAGTTCTCTGGCCTACAAAAAACGGGCGCACTCGAGAACGCAATTTTGATCTCTCTTGAGCCCACGAGTACGGTTTTACTTGCGCTCATTTTTTTAGGTGAACGCCCAAAAAAGCGCGAGTGGTGGGCTCTTTTTTTGGCTGCATTCGGAGTGTTTGTGCTCTCCGGAGGGCCATCCATCTTGGAGGGAGGCGAAAAAACCTTCCAGATGACGGTAGGAGCCTTTGGAAACATTCTGATCGTGCTGTCTCTCCTGGGGGAGGGGTTCTATTCTGTCGCGGGTCGTTGGCTCGCTCGAGATCCGGAACTGAATCATGTATCGGTCTTCACTCGCGCGTTGAGCTGGGGGGCATTGTTTCTGAGCGTCATCATTTTGCCGGTTCACGGCTTGCCTGACTTTAAAGCTTTTACGTCCGTGCGTTTTTTAGCTCTCTTCTGGATTGGTCCGATGGGGACCGCTTTAAGTTACTTCATTTGGCTTCGCCTGTTGGAGAAGGTTGAGGTCTCTCGATTGGCTATGAGCCTATTTGTACAGCCATTGGCAGGGGCGGCATTTGGCTGGGCGATTTTAGGGGATACGCTGACCCTGGAGAAGAGCGTGGGGGTTTTGGTTATCTTTTTCGCGATGTTTTTGACGGCCAATTTCGCGCCTGGAAAAACTTAATCCTGAACAAAATAAAAAAAGGCTTGTCCCATTGAAAAAGCGGTTTCTATACTCGCGAGTGCGAGGGGGGTGGAGAAATGGAAGTCTCCGGGAATAAAGCCGCGCCGATTAATGTGAGTCTTAAAGATGCAGGGTCTAAAGAAATACCAGAGGGAGCATCGGTTTCGCATCACTTCGAGCCTCGCGGCCACGAATTGATCGACACCGTTGTGCGACTCTCAGGTTTGGAAGAGAACTCTGTCAGACGCGAACTCGAGTCGATTCTTTCGGCGTCGGGTCACTTGGACGAGACATCGGCACTAGACTCCGATGGATCTTCTGATGTTCGAGATCTGACCATTGAAGATCTTCGTGCCTCGATGCTTCGCTACCTCGAGGAGATGAACCGCACCATGACGGGTGAGGAATAGTTCTCTCTTCTTCATCAACAGAGTAAATGAGCGGGGGGAGTCGGCTTTCTGACGACTCCTCTTCGTAAATCCATTTTCAACCCGCTTGAGAGATCATTCTCTGCTCAAGATCCGGACGACTTTGAACGATTCCATAGTAAGCGCTTCCAAAACTTTCTCGTTCGCTTGATGCGAAGATTTTCAGAGAAAAAAACGGGGGGTGCTGTATTCGCTTTTGCCTGCTTGTGTATACTGATGTCAGAGGGAGTTACTCGGCGCACCAAGATGCATAAGGTGTGGATTTTGCCGAGGAGTTGCTCAAAACCTCTCCAAGGTCGACGCAGGACGGGTCGCAGGAAGTAATTGCAAGGAATCATCAATGGGACACGCTAGAATGCGCGTCCGGGATTTCATTCAGCAAGAGGAGCGTCAACGGATGATCATTCTACCTTCTAGACCCAAAGTGCCA
>CANMSW010000262.1 GCA_947500275.1 Bacteriovoracaceae bacterium
CCACATCGGGTGTTCGGATGAAAATCGGCATGTTCGCTTGTCTTAAAAGCTCAACGCGGCGGGGAGAAGATGACGCCAAGATGACAGCCGGGAACTCATCGGGGCGCTCGTGCTTGTGAGGCGAAAAAGGGTGCATAAGTTCTATTCCTTGTAAGCTAACGGAGATTAACTGCAGGGGATGAAAGGAGAACTCAAATCAAAAATAGAACTGAGTGGAAAGAAACCGAAACTGCTCGCGAAACTCCCGGTAGTTCTCAGCGAGAGTGAAAAATAGCATCGCTTCGGTTCGCGTGCCATTTTCGCACACAAAATAGAAACTCCCCCCACTCTGAAAGGAGCTCGAAAGGCCAAGTCCCGCGCCAGCTGAGGTCGTTTTTACTTTATAAGCTTCGTTCGTATAAACTTTCGACATGTGCCGAAGCAGCCGAGTTTTATCGACACTTCCGAAGTGATCGATAGCCGCTACACCAATTGTCTTCCCATCAAAGCCCACTTCCACTTGGACCTGATTCCGGCCATCCAGTATGAAATCCTCAGTGCGAGGCACCTGGGCTTTTTCCTGTTTCCCGGCAGCGTCGACAGGTGCATCAAAAATTGCATTCATCAGCGCTTCATCCACCGCATTGGCTACAACCGTCGCCATCCGATTGTTGAAGCCCGCAGCAAGAACATATCCACGAATAGCCTCAACCGCCTCCTGCTTTTGCGTCGAGCGAGACAACTTCACTTGTTGGACTTTGGCTGCTTTACCCAGCACGTTACTCAGTCCAAAGGATCGTTCACCCAGACTCGCTTCGACAAGCCGGCCATAACGGACCCCCGCAGCATGTGCGTCCTTGAAGTTTCTTAGAATGAAAGATCCCATCAGAGGGCTCTCGGCAAGCCACGGACACTCCTCGAGATCGGCATCCGATATGAAGTGAAACGAATTTCCGTTCACGAGCTCAGAGAAAAGCCCGAGTTCGGTTTGGATCACTTGTTCTAAATGCGAGAGAGTCTCTTGGCCGCCTAAGTCAATTAAGAAGATCGGTCGCTCGCCCAACTTCAAGGGAATCACCAAGTCGTGAACGTTCCCGACACGCCGCAGGGAAAGATTCGCCACGGAAGCGATTTCGCTTCCAAACACCAGATCTTCTTCGCGTTGAGACCACAGCACTAGCGACCTGCCCAATTGAGACCTGCCTTTCGAAAAAGCATTCTGAGAACTTATCGCTGTAGGAAGCCGAGATATTCTTCTGGAATGTCATCAAAAACAGCTTTTCCTGGGCATTTCGAGCACTGAACATCAGGGATCTCAAGACCCGCAGCCTTCAAGGCATCGCAAGAAAACAGTCCAATCAGTTCCGCTTTACACTGATTGCAAGCGAAGGGAACGTAGATCGACTCAACGCTTCCGCCCGAAGTGAAGTTCGAAATCAAGTTGATCTGTTCAACAATAGCGGTCGAGCACTCCGCGAACACGAGCTTAACGCCACGTGCGCTTACTCCCTGAAAAAATTTAATCCAGGCCTTCACACCGACGGAGTTAATCCGCGGCACATCCTTAGTGATGATACGCAGTTCACCTGGCACCGCACCCACAAGCTCGTCAAAATTCACACTCTCTTCGATGGGGCCGCTCAGCCGGATCGTCAAACTATTGCCATTGGTTTCGCGTACAACATTCACCACGGTGAACCTCCAGATCGTCACGATGCAGCGATATAGATATTTAAATCGCAGTAATTAGAATAATATCGATTAAGCCATCTATTTCAATTGAGATCTTTGTCTCAGATGCAACGGATGTTGCTTTCATCTAAAATCGTAGAGAACATAAAATAATGGAGCAACAGCAATTTCGGGTGAGACTCTCTGTAGGGACGAAACTTCTGCTTGGGGTCGTCGCTCTCTTAGCTACTGCGGTAGCAACGCTCAATGTTTCAAGCGTTATTCTCCTTGAAGAAGACAAGCGCGCGTACACGCTCCAATCCCAAGCGACAGAATCTGTATTGGTCGGTCGCGAGCTCGAGCATGTCGTTCAGGCTGCCCTCGACACTTCCCGAAATATTCTTGGGCAGACCGATTCAAAATCCCCTACCGTCACACCTGTTTTGGTTGCGTATCTGGAAAACCAAAAAGTAGTAGCTTCGGCCTCCCTTTATCTACTTCCAAAAGGCGGATCGGAAGCTACGTCTATGGGCGTTGTATCAACCTCAAGCGCCCAGTCTAAAGTCGGAGCACCTGAAGAACTCGAGATACCAGGCGCCCTTCGCAGCGCATTTTTTAACGACATTAAAAAGGGTGGACTTGCCGTCGCCAATGGAACACGGGTCGGCTCGGTGCCTACGCTTGCGCTCGGGGTCGGAGATCTCACCCAGACTTCAAATCCTGACGCGATCCCAGTGGTCATCGCTTGGGTTCCCCTTGACCAGATTGGCAAGGATCTGGATGGCTCGAGAATCAGTGCGGTGTCGCGCGACGGTTTTGTCCTCTTCGATACCGATAACACTGCCGTTTTCGGGCAGGAAAATCTTGTCGATGACCCACTTTTTGAAGCGGGAGCCTCGAGCAGCACCCTCAGCGGCGCGACAGAGTTTTTGAGTGGCGAGAACGAACGATACCTTGGCAGCTATTTCAAACCTGGCTTTGGTATTACGGTCCTCGCCCGCACTCCCTGGAAAGTCGCCATGGCCGCCACTTATGCGGTTCGTGAAAAGTTCATATTGATCGGCCTCATGGGCGTAGGCGGCGCGATCCTTTTCGCACTCTTCTTTGCGCGCACGATTTCAGCGCCTATTCAATCTCTCTACGAGGCGACCCGAGAAGTCGCCGCGGGAAACTTTGATCTCAAACTGAAACCCTCTTCTGCTGACGAGATCGGAGCGCTCACGGGCTCCTTTGAGGCAATGTCTCGGAAAATCGTTGGCCTGATCGACGAGAAAATGAAGCAGGTTCACCTCGAGCAGGAGGTCCAGATCGCATCGACGATTCAGCAGACTCTGTTTCCGCCCCCCCAGTTTACTGATGAGTTCGTTCGGATCGAAAGTTACTACAAGTCGGCGGCTCAGTGCGGGGGCGACTGGTGGAGCCACTTCCGTGTCGGCGACAAAGTTTGCGTGATGATCGCAGATGCCACGGGTCACGGAATGCCAAGCGCTCTCATCACCGCGGCTGCACGGAGCTGCTTCAGTGTTCTGAACAAGCTTGCCCAAGACAACCCGAATTTTAGTTATTCTCCAGTCGAAATGCTCTCATTCGCCAATCGTGTCATCCACGAAGCCGCGCACGGGAAGATCATGATGACATTCTTCGTTGCGACCCTCGACTTTTCGAAGGGGAAGCTCGTTTATTCGAGCGCAGGACATAACCCTCCCTGGCTGTTTAAGAAGGGGAGCCAGAAGTGGACGATGAAGAGCCTCACCGC
>CANMSW010000263.1 GCA_947500275.1 Bacteriovoracaceae bacterium
AAGGACGAGAAGACTATCGCAGTCAAGATTGCTCCCGATCAAATCAGCACTGCACTCCAGGGTAAGCATCTGAAAGATGGCCCTTCTTTTCACTGGCGTGCGCAACAGGAACAGATGGCCCAAGTCATCCGTGAGGGTCTCGAGAAAGGAGCTCGAGTCGCGATCGAAGCCCCCACGGGAACAGGAAAGTCCGTCGCCTATTTGGTGCCGGGGATCTTGACCGCAAAAGCGTCTAATACGCCTCTGGTGGTATCTACCCATAGCAAGGCGCTCCAAGACCAACTCCTTGAGAAAGATATTCCCCTCGTTCGCACGCTCCTCGGAGATCCAGCAATCGAAGTCACCACAGTCAAAGGACAAGAAAACTACCTTTGCCTGAGGAAACTCATGGAGCTGGTAGAGACAACATCAGAGAAGTCGACGCTCGATGAACGCTGGAGCACGGCCTACTTGGTCGCATTTGCGTCCATGAGCGACAATGGCGAACTGGATCGCGTCTCCACTTATATCAAAAATGCCTTCACTTCGCTACCAGAACAGGTGGACTGGGTCAGATCACAGCACTTGACCACGCTCGGGCCACCGTGCCCCTGGTATAAGCAATGCCGTTTCTTCAATAGCGCGCGGAAAGCCCACCAGTCCCAAGTCGTCATCGCAAACCACGCACTCGTGGCAAATTGGCCAGCGCATTTACCGAAAATCAGGAACATCGTATTCGACGAAGCTCACCACCTTGAAGATCAGCTCACAGAAGCATTTTCGGTCAAGCTTTCTGAGTCATCGCTCTCTGAAACTTTGGACCGATTTCAGAAAAAGCGTGGTTCACGTGGACAGGGTGGAGATAGCACCCAGATTGCTCGCCTTGTTCGCGACCTCAAACTTCCACCCCCTTGGCAAAATCTCGAAGACCCTGAGGCAACTTTCGGCGCTTTAGCCGAAAAAATTCGCTCACGCATAGTTCAACTTCGATCTCTTGCCCCCCTGGCTCTACAAGGAGATCGGGACGGCGCAGAGGGCTATGACGAGCCGATCGACCTCAGGCCAAGTGGATATAGCTCAAGGCCTGTCGAATCCCTCCGCGAGGGCTTCAAGAACCTTGAATCAGCGGTCGCGGATCTTTCAAAACTTCTCAATGCGGCCCTCGAGGCGTGCTCGCAATCGTCCCAAAACAGCTCGCAGGACCGACTTTTCGTAGATCCTTCCACACTCGACCTTCTCAAGACTCACTCATTCCGATTTGATTCCGCTCAAAAGAAGCTCCTTTCATTGATTGCTGAGGACCCTGTTCCTCCATCACCGGTCGATCTTCCTCCAGACAACGGGATGCCGAGATCGCCTCAACCCGGACCTACAGCCAATTGGCTCAGGCTCGTTTACTGGAACGGACGGGAAGCCACCTGGCGATTCCATGTGGCTCCGATCGAAGTCGCTCCCCTTGCACTGCCGTTCCATGCCGCTAAACGATCCATCATCCTGACTTCAGCGACGCTCACCGCGGGGACCCGCACCGACTTCGTCACGGGTCGAATTGGTCTGGAACTTTCCCAACCCCTTCTCCAGCTTCCATCGCCATACGATCTCGAACAACAAGCGCTCGCTTTCATCCCCAAAGGAACTCCGATTCCCGGTAGCCCCGTACACCTCGACACACTTGTACAATTTACCGAGCAAGTGGTTCGATCACTCGAAGGTCGCACGCTCTTACTGATCACTTCGAACCGACGTCTTCGAATTGCAGCAGACCGCTTACGAGAGCGTCTTGCGCCGCACGGGATAACAGTCATCGATTCCATATCAGATCGAAGAGCGGCTGAAACCTTTCGCACCACCGAGCGCGCGCTCCTGATCGGAAGTGAGCGCTATGGGGAAGGCCTCGATATTCCAGGGCGACAGTTAGCCTGCGTGATTATCGAAAAAATCAACGAAGCGATGACCCGAAGTCCATTGGCCGAAGCTCGAAAAAAACGAACGAAGTCCTCCCTCTTTGAATATGATTTCCCCCTTCGAATGATGTGGTTAAGGCAACGAATCGGACGCCTCATTCGCGCTACGGAAGATCGCGGAGCAATCGTCATCTGGGACTCTCGATTCCATAACTGGGGGGCAGCTTCCCGAGAACAAGTCGTCCGCACCACTGCGCCCATTCCGCTGCGAACAGGCTCGCCCGACGAGATCCTGGAACAAATTGAAGGGATGGAAATTTGACGGTTCGCGGAAAGGATCCGCCTGGGGAGCTGACTCCGCTTTCCAGAGAAAATGATCAGAGTTAAACTCAGGCCTATGTCCACACGTAAGACCTTTGTTCGCCTCCTCATGGGAACCGCTCTCGTTTCCAGCCTGCTTGCTGCCAGCGGCTGTTCGAGCGCAAAAAAGAAGGCAGTCGAGCTTCTTGAAAAAGAGAATTACGAAGACGCCGCAGCTCAACTCGAGAAACTCACCCTTCAGGACCCCAGCGACACTGAGCTCCCGAGCCTTCTTCAGCAAGCTCGCAGTGGTGCGATTGATAAGCGCCTCATAGCAGTCCGCATGGACCGCATGTCTGGTAATAGCGAAGGTGCGCTCGAAAAGCTCCGCAACACGATTCATCAACAGCAAACCTGGAAACTCTCACTGAACTCGAAAATGGCGTTCACTGCTGGAGAGGAAAGCGAGCTTGCTTGGCCGTTTTACGAAAACAGCCTCGTTTCGGCTCTCAATTCGGGGCACCCGCTGCGCGCTGACTGGAGAATTAAAAAATATCAGTTTATTTTTAGCGCCAAGCCTACCTGGACCCATCGACTCCAAGATCTCAGCCAACAGACTCAGAAACTAGGGCGAATTTATTGCGAAAAAGAAGCGGCGACGTCCTCCGAGCTTCTTCCTTGGCAAGGTGAATTCGTGGGGAGAATTTGCTCTCACTTCGGCGCAGACGAACACGTTTTCAAACGAACATCACTGTCACGAGAGCTTGCCACCTCTTCCCTCTTTAGGAGCCTGAACATTCAGGCAACCTTGCAAGGCACATCGGAAAGAGAACTCCAAACCATCCGGCAAGCTTTTGTTTCGGCTTTTGAGAACTCTCCCTATTTCGATGGATCTGCCCAAAAATACCTCCGCTTCGAACTGAATGGAAATCTTCAAAATACGATCGCCCGAGAATCTGTCCAACTTTCACACCCTTACACTGAAGAAGAAACTTACGAGGACTTTGTGAGCGTCGCGAAGAAAAGAAGCGTTCCCTTTAGTGCGCTTGAAAACAACTCTCATCCCGTGACCCAATATCGGGAGGAGACTTACCTTACCCAGGAAAAGGTCAAAAGGACTCGTTCGGTCGCAAGAATTTACCACTTCCCCGCCACACGAATCGATCAAAAGCTCGAACTTACCCTGGAGTCGAGCGCCGATATAGGGAC
>CANMSW010000264.1 GCA_947500275.1 Bacteriovoracaceae bacterium
ATCAGGCCACCGGCGACGTGGGAAGTAACGGCGATACTTATGAGCTCGATATCCAAGGGAGCGCGGGAAGCTACACTGCAGTTTGGAGAATGCTCAGCACCGAAGACGGAATGACGTGTTACCCGGAATGCCCGGATCCACGCCGCGGACATGGGATGACTGAAGTTTCCTACGTAAAAACGGCTTTCGATGATCAGGATGACTTTCCCGATTCAGGCCAATGTACCGCTTCCGATCCTTGCTCGTACGCGATTTTTATGGAAGGCGGCACCAGCGATGGGAGTTCGCGTTTCTCTGATCGCTGGATGTTTGATCCGACTGCCCATGGCGGTGCTGGTCACTGGCAGCGCGTGGATGATTTCCCTCCCCGTAAACTTGCGTCCATGGCGTCACTCAGCTTTGAATCCCTGGGCGGAGGAACTAAAAATTGGGCAGTGCTCTACGGAGGCGAATCAGGTTTAGATACGCCCGAACAAGTTCAAGAAGGAAAGTACATGGTGCCCCCTACTTTTGGGGACACGATGATTTTCGATTTCGAGAGCAACACGTGGAATCGGATGAAGATTTTGGGGATGGGAATCAAAGACACAGACACGAGCCTTGATGTCTCGTCCTTCTCGGAACTCGAGAAGCGCCAACTGTACACCATTGGAGGAGTCTCCTCGAAATTCTACCGCGCAGCCGAGATCGACAGCACCCTCCAATCAATCACCACGACGGAAGAATCGACGATTGCCGATCTCGCGCCGCCTCCGCTTTCGGGTGCAATTTTCGTCTCTCGCACTTTCCCGAGCGCCCTTCGGAACGCAGCCGGAACCGTCTCCCCCTTAGCCCTCCCCGAACTCTATTTGATTGGTGGAAGACTGAAAACCGGTAATCCCAATTCATTGAAGGATGTCTGGAAGCTCTGTGTCGCAAGTCCAGGCGAACGGATCCCGATCACGAGGACCAACATCACCGACGACGCGAGCTGCGACCACTACGAAGACACGACGAACGAGGACTCCCCTGCTCCACTCACCGAGTATTCCGGGCGCTGGATCCATAAAGAGGGGGCTGATGATTCCGGCACTCTCAACCCCGATGCAAGCAAGCAGGGGGCTTACCTGGCAGCGGGGGCTTACGACTCTCAATTTGACCGCATCGTCGTTTACGGCGGGATCAACTCGATCAGTGGCACCACTTACAAAGGAATCACCGACGAAGATCACCGCTCCCTCAATGACGAAATTTTCGAGTACACTCCCCCCAGTAAAATCAACGGGACTTCAAGCGAGTACCATGGCACTTGGAGCAAGATCCCCCACTGTCAGGACTCGAATGATGATGCTTTGACCAATCCGACTGCGCGTTACGGACACTCCATGAGTTATGATCCGGTTCAAAAGCGACTGATTGTGGTGGGTGGCTTTGAGGCCGATGGAGATGCCCTGAGCCAAACGATTAGCACGGATAACCCAGACGGCACTTACACAGCGCCCGAAGTGTGGACGGGCACCCGAATCGTAGAAGCCGGAACTTACCGCGCCAATGGGGCTGATGCGTCGGAATCCAACCCCTGCTACGCTTGGCGGAAGATCACGGTCTTTGGCAATAGCACCGAGATCGTAACCGCCTTGCCCCCTCAAACTGCGATTGGCCTTTCGGCCTCGGTTTTCATTCCCCCCACTGGATATAACACGGGATATTACTCGCTCTTTGATAACCAGTGTGTGAACCAAGGTCCATTTTCTGGGGGTGACACCCTGATTTCAAAACAATATGCGGGAGGGATCTACTTGGATCTCGATCGAGACGAACTCGGCGATCGGGAAAACCTACTCCTCAATCTCACTTATCTCCCGCTCGGAACGGAAAACAGCAGGCCTGATGGGCAATTGTTTAGCCAAGAAGAGACCGCGAACTTCCGAGTGCACTTGATGTCAACCGGGGAAAGCTTAGCGAAACTTCAATCGGCGCTTCAGCCGCGCCACCTTTGGTACACAAACGATAATCAGTACCCAAAAATCGTTCAAACCATTGACGTCCTGGCGCCACCTTCTGGCACCCCGCGCACCGATCAAATCGTGCTCCCGTTAGGAATCGATTCATCCATCGACCGAATCCGAATCGAGCGAGTCTCTGGCTCTGCGATCCTGATCGATGCCGCACTCTTTAGAATGGGTCCGAAATAAAGGCGCTCTCTTGTAAGAAGAAGCGGGCACTCGAATCCGTGAGCGCCCTGTGAACTTGCGATGCCAATATCAGAACAACTCGGGGTGAATCTGATAGAGGACATCAGAAAGGATCTCGATTCGACGGAAGATCTGAGCGCGACGTCCGGCCAGAATCTCACGGGCATCCATTTTGTACATTGCAGGGTACCCGAGCGCTTCCACATCGATCGAATTCCACACCCAAGCGAGGATCGGGCTCGAATCCATCTGATCGATCAAGGACATCAAGATCGGACGGAACGCTTCCAATCGTTCTTGCTCGGAAAGCCCGCGGCCTGTCTCCGAAGAAGGAGAAATCGCTGTGATTTCTTGCAGGAGAGCATTTCTGACTCCGAGAATCTGCCTCAAATCCTTTTGACCAACTTCCTCTGAAAGAGCATTCAAGCTCGACCCAAGCGAACCCACAAGCTCCGCCAGACGAGCCGTTTGTTCCGCAGTCCGAGACTCACGAGCGATGAGAATGAGTTCCATCAACTCACCGAGTAACCGACTTGGGTTGCTAGTTGGGGAACCTTTCAAGAATTCCACGACCTCGTCCCGTGCATGCACTTGCTTCACGAGTCTTAGCCCAATATCAGATCCAGCCAGAGCAAAGTGCCTGCGTTCACCTGATATTGGCGTCAGCGAACCACTCGAAGAAACACTCACTAAGCCTGCGTCCGGGCGGTAAGCGGCTGCGACCCGGAATGCTTTCGCAAGGTCAGTCACACCATTGCCGTTCAGCTCACTTCCGGCTGAGTCCAGTTCCACCAAGCCACCGACCACAATCGGGTAGAGCAAGGAGCCACTGGAACCCGCTGACGCCTGGCCTGCGGCCATCGGTAGGAGCGAGCGCCGAAGGGCCGCTTCCGGGTTTTTCACGAACACAGGAGTCACTCGGTCTTCCAAGATCGCCTGAGCGAGCTCCAGGGTCGGAGACGCTGGCTGATCAGCGGTGCCGTAAAGACCGCTTGTGAGCTCGAACTCGATCGGCGACCCCTGAAGGCCAGCGGTCTGATAGCGAGGATGTCCGTAGTTTCGGAGCATCAACACCAGCAAGGCCGCCGTCTTATCGTGCTTCCATCCGCGAACGAACAGGTGCTCCCCGGCCTCGTCCTCGAAACCGATATCATCAAAGATTCGGGGTTCGAAAAGGAGCGTGCTTCCTGAATGATCCTTGAGCGCAAGAATCTGC
>CANMSW010000265.1 GCA_947500275.1 Bacteriovoracaceae bacterium
AGGTGGGCCGATCTGCACTCTTGCTCGTCTTGCTGACCAGGACCCCTTGATCATTGAGTTCGGTCTGAAACAGAGGAACTCCGAGACGACTCAAAACCTGAGCTTTCGCTTTCGAGTTTTGGGGACTAGCCGGGGCCGCGGCTCCTTTGGGTTGCGCTTTCTTGCCGCCCACCACGGAATTTGAATCCTTGATAACGGTCTCGCGAAGGACCTGCTGATTTCGTTCGCCAAGATAGGCTTTTTCAGGAGCCGCGTCCGTTTGTTTTCCGATCTCGGTCTGAACCACTCGTTGAGAACGCGCAGGGTCCGCGCTTTTTGGAGTAAGAATTGCGACGGGTACCGTTTGCTTCGTCAGCCGGTCTGCAGGGTTTGAAATATGGGCCGCCCGCTTCTCAATTGCGAGAATCCACAGCAACAAAATTGCGCCATGGATGACGAAGGACACCGATATGGAACTTCTCAACCGCAATGCTCCCAAGAGAAACCCTACCTCTCTTGGGATGCTTTTCGGAACTACTGAATATCTTCTTTAAGAAAGCTGCCAGTCTCTTCGGAGTCTGGCGTCAAATCTCCGGCGGTCCCTGCAGGACCCTCTCGGGTGCCCACACCGACCGTTACACCTGGCGCTCCCGGTTCCGTTCCGGCGACAAACGCCTCTTGGATCGCCTTGGAAGATTGAGTCGACAAGGGTCTGCCTGTGTTTGGGTCGATACTTGAGAAGGTGACTCCGGCAGGCACTACAAAGTCGGACGCTGGTCGAGCCTTCACGGCTTCTTTCATGAAGCCCAGCCAAATCGGCAAGGCCGCTCGGGCCCCCGTCTCTCCTCCTCCAATAGGCTTCTGCGAGTCGTAGCCGACCCAAACGCCAGTGACGACATCGGGCGTGAAGCCCATATACCAGGCATCTAAGTAGTCGTTGGTGGTTCCGGTTTTACCGGCTGAAACTCGGCCCAAAGATTTCGCCTCATAGCCTGTACCGAAGCTCACAACCTCTTTCATGATATGGGTCATGACAAAGGCCACCCGAGGGTCCAGAACCTGATCAGACGCTGATGGCCCCGTGCCGACGGCGAGTCCGAGCTTACCGAGTAGCTCCAACGAGACGCTTGGAATGGCTGGGGCATCCGCCTGGATATAAGGCACATCGTCCGTCACCTCAGCGGAAGCGTCTGATGGCGCGACTCTCCCACGGGAGGCGAGAACCCCCGCCCAATTTGAAAGATCAAGGGTTGCCGACCCCTTGTTCTCCTCAAGGACGCGACCATCTCGGTCCCGAATTCGGTGGATGAACACTGGGTCGACGCGCTTCCCATGCCGAGGAAAGACGGAGTACGTCTTTGTGAGTTCGAGGAGACTCGTTCCACCACTTCCTAATGATATGGATAAATCCGGATTGAAATGCGCTGACTCTAGTCCAAGGCGCTTTGCGAATTTAATGATCTCGCCCACTCCAACCGATTGAACGAGCTTGATCGTCGGTACATTTCGAGACTTAATCAGTGCCTGTCGAAACGTGGTATCTCCGTAAAACTTCTCTTCGAAGTTCGCGGGCTTCCAATCCCCGTTTTCGCTACTTTTGAAAACAAGCGGCGAGTCCACGATGATGCTCGCCGGCGTGAATCCTCGCTCCACCGCCGCCGCATAAATGATTGGCTTGAAGGCCGAGCCTGGTTGCCTGAGGGCTTGAACCGCTCGGTTGAACTCCGATCCCTCAAAATCATATCCGCCCTGCAAAGCCAGCACGCGGCCGGTTGTCGCTTCGATCGACACTAGGGCAGACTGGACGACTGGTCGCTGCTCCAGGGTGAGCTTAAGTGGCTCGGTGTTCTCAGCGGATGTGCGGCGAACCAGAAGCAAATCCCCCTTCGAAAAGAGCGTTCCAGGGTTCGACGGATCGCCCTTCACTTGAACCTGAGTCCGCTCGTCCCGAATCGGGCGCGCCCACTTCACATCCGCGTAAGGAATTTCACCTTTCACGGAGCCAACCAGCACTTGAACCACTTTCTTTTGAACATCAAGGCCGGTAATAAGCGCCTCATAGAGCTCTCCGCCCAGGATCATTTCCGATTCACGCTTAATCCCAGCGGCCGCCATAGCGGCGTCCCGATCAAGTTCGCCGTTTGCATTCAGGATCAGAAACGGGATCGCTCTCGCAATCGTATCAGCCCGGATCACCTTCAATGCCTCGACCCGCTCCTCATCCGATTTCAGCCGTTTGAGCGGTCCTGCCCACCCGAGCCTTTTATCCAGTGTGCGAAGCCCCTCCTGCACACTTCGGCGAGCAGCCAGGGAGAGCTCGAGCGTCGTGGGCACTGAAACCGTCAAACCATCTTCGTAGACCGCTTTCTCGCCATATTTTTCAACGAGATATCGCCGGACATGCTCGACGTAGAAAGCTGAATCGGATTTCTTGAAGTCCTCGGCCGGGTACACTTTGACCGGCTCTGCCATCGCAGTTTTCCACTCTTGGCCGGAAATCACTCCCGTTTCCTTCATGCGCCGCAGAACATAAAGCTGACGCTTTTTTGCGAGGTCCGGGTTGAGAAGAGGGCTGTACCGACCGGGCGCCTGAGGCATGCCCGCCAGGATCGCAGCCTCAGCCACAGTCACCGCACTGATATCTTTCCGATAATAGGCCTTTGCCGCCGCTTGCACCCCGTATGCACCGTTTCCGAGATAAATCTGATTCAGGTAAAGGTAGAGGATGTCTTGTTTTCTGAGGTTCTTCTCCATCCTGTTAGCTAAAATTAGCTCTCGGATTTTCCGGATAAAACTGCGCTCCGAGGTCAGAAGCAGCGACTTGGCCACTTGTTGCGTGATGGTGCTTCCACCCTGCACAACGTGGCCGGCGCGAAAGTTCGCGATCGCTGCTCGGAGAATGGCGACGAAATTAACACCCTGATGCTCAAAGAAACTGTCGTCCTCGGCCGAAACGAAGGCGCGGATAACTTTTTCTGGGATCGCCTCGAATGGAACGACATAGCGACGCTCGCCCCGGTGGAATTCAGCGAGAAGCTCCGCTTCCTTCCCGTCGCTATCGCCCGTTGCGCCACCTAAAACACGCGTCACGCCGGGGGGCCGGTAATCTGCGATCGAAATGATATCTGGAAGCTCCGAAGAAAACTTGAGGTAGGCCGCAGCGCCTCCCAGTGTAGCTAATCCAGTTCCAAAAACCAGGGTTCCTATGAATGTAAGCCAGGTGAGGCGTAAGCTAATTCCCTTAATTTTCATTTTTGAGTCTCTCCTGCCGTCGAGGATTCTGTGGTCCGCAGAGAAGCGATATACTTCTTGATCGCCTGCCGGCCCTGGTATTGAAGTTCGGTCCTCGCCCCTGGCTCAAATGGATCCTGGCCATCGATGATCGGCCGAAGCCATATCTGAGATG
>CANMSW010000266.1 GCA_947500275.1 Bacteriovoracaceae bacterium
CTCATTTTCCCAGGCATCCAAGGCGGACCGCTCATGCACGTGATTGCCGCAAAAGCGGTCGCTTTCGGGGAAGCGCTCGAGCCGGAATTCAAAACCTACCAACAGCAGATCCTCACCAACGCGAAAGCTTTGGCCGAATCCCTCATGGAAAAGGGGCTAAACCTCGTGACCGGAGGAACAGATAACCACCTCATGCTGGTGGACCTCACCTCATTCGGGGACGGATCCGTCACTGGAAAGGACGCCGAGGGCTGGCTCGACCAGGCCGGGATCACGGTCAACAAGAACACGATCCCGAACGAAAAGCGCAGTCCGTTCGTCACCAGCGGCATCCGAATCGGCACCCCGGCCATCACCACCCGTGGCATGGTCGCGTCCGACATGAAGACCATTGCCGGATGGATCCAAGAAACCCTGGAATCACGTGGAGATAGCGCTCGTCTTGCCCAGATCCGCGCTTCCGTAAAAGACCTTTGCCATAAACATCCTTTGTATACTTAACTGGGCCTTGCCGCACCCCCGCCAAGTAAGGTAGGGGAGCTTGAACACTGGCTCTTTTAAACGATGAATAGGGTGGCGGTACCGCGCTTATGAAGTGTCCCTTCTGCTCGACCGATGACACAAAAGTGATCGATTCCCGGCTGAATCAGACCGGTGATATCACCCGCCGCCGCCGGCAATGCCCGCGCTGCGAAGGCCGCTTCACCACCTACGAACGCGTGGAAGAAGTCATGCCGATGATCATCAAGAAAGACGGGCGTCGCGAGCCCTACTTCCGAGACAAGATCTTGGGCGGCATCAAGAAAGCCTGCCAAAAACGCGAAGTTCCCCTCCAAAAAATTGAAGAGACCGTCGGCGGTATCGAGCGCAAGCTTCAGTCTTACGGTCTCAAAGAAGTGCCAGCGAAGACGCTCGGGCAGATGATTATGCAGGAGCTGCACAAGCTCGACAAAGTCGCCTACGTCCGTTTCGCATCCGTTTACCGCGAATTTCGGGATGTGGATGAGTTTCTCGCTGAACTGCAGGAGCCCACCGCGCCCACTCGCGATGATGGGACCACGCCCCTTTTCCCCTTTGCGAAAGAAGAAGAAGAGAAATCTTCTACAGAGCAGCCTGAGCTTTTCTCGGCAAAAAAACCTTCCCCTTCGGAGACCCCCACGTCATGAAGTCCCCACGTCGTTTAGCTCGCGAAACTGCTCTTCAAATCTTGTACGGTTATGATGCGATCCCGCAGCCTCCGACTGGGGCCGCACTGGCGAGTGCACTTGAACACCACTTCAGACACTTCGATATCACGCAACCGGCGCGCGAATTCTGCGCGGAACTGGTTTCCGGCACCTTACGGAGACGCACGGAGCTCGACCAAGAGATTGAGCGCCTGGCCGAAAACTGGACAGTCAGCCGGATGCCCCTGATCGACCGCAACCTTCTGCGCTTGTCCGTGAACGAGCTCCTGCACTTTTCCGAAACCCCTCCGAGCGTGATCATCGATGAAGCCATCGAAATCGCCAAAGAGTTCGGGACCGCCGAGACTCCGGCCTTTTTGAACGGGATCCTGGATAACTTGCGCAAGCAGTATCGCCCGAATGACCCTGTGAAGCCTTAAGGCTTGGGGCGCCGAGAGGTGGGGGATCCTTAAGTCTCCACACCTGGACCCAAGCCGCTTATTTTGAACCGACTCGTTCAGGTACCCGCAAAAGAAGGCTCATTCCTTGGCCGGATAGACCGCGCGTCAGAGCGTCATTCCTGACACATTTAAGGAATCGAACAAAAACACCGAAGAAGAAATAGAGGTCGGACTTAAAAAACCAAGGCCTGATCAAGGCCATTTTACTGGGACCCAGTAGGATGAATTCATGAAAGCCGCACCAGGATCACAGCTCAAATTCATCTGGCTCACTTTCGGTTTTTTTTTTGGAACGACCTTCTCCCAAGAAACTTGGGCACTTGACCCCCATTCAGATTGCGCCCTGAGAAGCTGCAGCGCCCCCGTCACTTTACGGGACACGGAACAGGCTGAGTTTTCGGCATTGAGGAATGATGGAAATGATCTAGCCGCGTGGTCCCTGATCCAGATGGATCGCGCTGCTGACGCCTATCGGGACGCTCGCCTCCAAGCACAACAACTTACGGATCCCTCTCTCAAAACTCGCGTCGATAACTGCCTATCGCAAGTACGATCCCTGATCGAATCCACCGAAAATTGCCTGCGCCAAGTGGAAAGCGCGTTGGGCCGAACTAACACTCCGCTCCTCAATTCCATCCGCGCCCTCTATTACTATTCTTATATCAGTCTCTACGCTGCCAACTTCTGCTCCTTTCACTATTCAGGCTCAATTGCGCTCGAGTCGAATTGCCGAGAACACATCCTCACCCAAGCCGGCGCGGTCGACGAATTGCGATCTCATTTTTCAGCGGCTGAGGACGAAGCGAGAGAATCGATTGCTGGTCCAAGCGAAACTTCAACTCAGGCGAGAAGCACTCAGGCACCAGGCGCGCGTGCACCGACTTCATCGAGAGGACGAAGCGCTTCTGCGAATCGCGAAGTCCGAACAAGACCCCTTGCGCGCGCCCGTTCTGCGCTCGCCCCTTCCTCGGAGCCTTCCCATGGCTCAGCCTTACCCGGCGCGACCGATCTCATTGTTTCTAGGGATAACCCCTGCGAAGATCCCTTGCACACCTGCAGCCTCAGCGACGTTCGCGGCGAGGGCAATATAACTTCGCTTCTAAGCTCGGGCATTCCGGGGCGCTGCCTTCGTCAAAACAGTTGCCGAATCGCTCAATTTGCTGGGGGCACGTCAAACCTCCCTCACACCGCACTGACCCCTGGACTTCTCGCCCGAGAGATCTCGCTCGAGACTGAACTTGAAGCTCGCCGCGATCAACTCCGAGCGGATTTAATCGAAAACACCGTTATTCAGTGGGCCGCCATGAGCGCCGCACAATCGCAAAGCGGTTGTCCCTATGAAGAATTCAGCAACCATGCAACTCGTACTCTCAACCAATGCGCACGCGAGAATTCATCACTAGAGGCGCCAATCCATGAAATTCTCCATCGGGTAGTCAACTCCGAAGAGGCCCGAGCCCAATACCGTGCCATCTGCGACCGTGCCCGGAGCGCCCGAGGTGAAGAGGAGATTCAAGGACAAGCGCGCACACTCCGGGAAGCGAGGTGCCGCGAAACCTATATTAACGAAGCGCCTTATTTGAGTCGACGTGAAGCAGAGCAGGCCACGCAAAACTGGATCTCGGACCGTACCGAAGGAGCCGGCGCCCGTTATTCACCGATGGACCGATATCGAACATTTGAAGCCCGTTTCGATTCCGACTGCGGAACAGGCTCCTTCGCTCGA
>CANMSW010000267.1 GCA_947500275.1 Bacteriovoracaceae bacterium
GCCAACGAAAGGCCCGGGAAGAAGAACCGAGCAATCGAGGATTGTCTTTCCGGAGAGGGGTCCCTTCAGGCCATTCATGCTCGGACAGCCGATCAGACCGTCGTTACTTTACGCAAAAGATCCATGTCTTGAAGGGCTTTACCTGAGCCCCGGACAACGCAAGTCAGCGGGTCTTCAGCCAAAGCTACTGGAAGGCCCGTCTTTTCCTTGATCAGAATGTCCAAGTTCGCCAAGAGCGCGCCCCCACCGGCCAAAATGATGCCGTTATCCACAATGTCGGCAGCGAGCTCAGGTGGAGTTCTTTCGAGAGCAGTCTTGATCGCTTCAACGACCGCGGTCACTGGCTCTGCGAGAGCGTCGCGGATCTCTTCAGAATTCACTTCGATCGTTTTAGGCGCCCCTGAGATCAAGTCCCGGCCTTTTACTTCGTAGGTTTTCTCTTCCTCGAACGGATAGGCGCAACCAATGGAGAGCTTAATTTGTTCAGCAGTTCTCTCTCCAATGAGGAGAGAATACTTCCGCTTAATATAACCCACGATGGCGTCGTCAAATTTGTCGCCCGCAACGCGTACCGAGCGAGAGTAAACGATTCCGCCCAGAGAGATCACAGCGACTTCCGTGGTCCCGCCACCGATATCGACAATCATATTACCGCTCGGTTCACGAATCGGAAGGCCGGCACCTAATGCCGCAGCCATCGGCTCTTCGATGAGGTAAACTTCGCGAGCGCCGGCAGATTGCGCAGACTCCTTCACCGCACGCTTTTCAACCTGCGTGATCCCAAACGGAATACAGATGATGATCCGCGGACGAATGAACGTCCGACGCTCACTCGATTTCTGAATGAAGTACTTCAGCATGGCTTGGGTCACTTCGAAGTCCGCGATGACGCCGTCTTTCAGAGGGCGGATCGCTTGAATGGAGCCGGGGGTTCTCCCCAACATATCCTTCGCTTCCTTACCCACTGCTAAAACCCGGGTCTGGCCGCGGGCGTTGCGATGAATGGCAACGACGGAGGGCTCGTTAATGATGATGCCCCGATCTCGAGCGTAAACGAGAGTATTCGCAGTGCCGAGATCGATAGCGAGATCATTGGAGAAGAAATCGAGGATTTTTTTCAACATGCTTCAGTCCTGACAGTCCATTTCGTCTTTTTAAGCAAAAGACAGAGTTTCAAAATCACCACTTATAATGCCGGATATGTTCGCCGCGTTCGGCGATTTGGCTCATCGCTTTGATCCCGATCTCGAGGTGCATATCCGTGAAGTTCTTGAAAACCGCATTAGCCGAGCGCTTCGTTTTGATTCCGCCGCGCTTGAGTGGCAAATCCGAGACGAGGAGAAGTGCGCCGATCGGCACTTTACTCGCAAATCCCGCGATGAAAAGGGTCGCCGTTTCCATTTCGATTGCGAGAGCGCGCTCTTCATAGAGCTGAGCCTTGAATCGCTCGTCGAACTCCCAGAATCGATAATCAGTCGTATGAACAACACCGGTTCGATAATCGAGCCCCTGCTCAACTAAAATCTGGGACACGAATTTTTGAATCTTGAAGGTCGGGAGAGCGGGCACTTGGGGTGGCATGAAGTGCCGTGAGGCGCCTTCATCACGAATGGCCGCAGTAGGGAGTACGAAATCCCCTTTTTTCAGAGATCGATGCAGCCCGCCACACATTCCCAAAAGCAAAACAGCCTTCGGGTTGGTCGTTGCAAGGAGTTCAATAATGAGTGCCGCGGTTGGCGATCCGATACTGAAGTCGACGATGGATACGCCAGCTTTTCTGCTGTGAACCACGCTCATTGCGCTTCCCTTGGTTCTCTCGTCACCGCAGATGGTGTGGAAGCGATCGATATAATATTCGAAATTGGTCAGAATAATTTGCTTTTGAAATTTCTCAGGAGCGCTCCCGGTGTAGCGCTCGAGCATGTCACGCCCAATTTTCGCTTTTTTGGCGTTGGTGTAGATTCGATTATTGTTTGGGACAATGAAAGGATTTGCCCCGTACAGGTTCGCTTGCGATGCCTTGGATTTGTTCACGTATTGGAGTGTATCCATTGAGGTTTTTTCAAACAAGCTCGAACCCTACTTTGAGGGTGGAGATTTCTGTTCTGGCGAGTCCATGGTATTGAATAAGAGTATGCAAGGTCATCGTGGTTCGTCCCAGTTCGGCTCGCGGTCCCGAAGTAAAAGCCTTTTTCGGAAGCTTTTTCTGAGGGGAAACCGCGTTCGAAAATCGCCCGGTTTCGGCAGCTGGGTTGCTTTGACGGCGTTTTTGAGCGTCGTGTTGAGCTCGGTCGCCCTCCTCGGTGGCTACCAAGTTTTTCGAGCCGAGTTTCCGGACGTGTCCGAGCTCAATCGGCGGTTTCCGGCCGTGATTTACCACGGGAGGGGAAAGCCCTTCGAGGTGACCCTACGGAATCAGCGCCCGGCTGGCTGGACGCCGTTGAGCCAGATTTCCCGAGTCGCTATCGGAGCGGTCATCGTCAGCGAGGATTGGTCCTTTTATTCGCATAAGGGCTACGATGCTGCGGCGATTCGGGAGGCCATCGTCGAGGATCTTGAAAAGGGAAGCTTTGTGCGGGGTGCCAGCACCTTGACACAGCAGGTGGCTAAAAACGTATTCCTTGAGCAGGACAAAACCCTGTGGCGGAAAGTACGGGAATTTTGGATCGCGCTCGAGCTGGAAGAAAAGGTCGGCAAGCGCCGTATCCTTGAGTCCTACTTCAACATTGCCGAGTGGGGTGAAGGTATTTTCGGTATTCGGGCGGCTGCTCGACATTATTTCGGAAAATCTCCGAAAGAGCTCTCAGCGCGAGAGGGAGCATTCTTGGCCATGCTTCTCCCGAGCCCAAAAAAGTATTCCGTGTCCCATCGGCAAGGCGGACTTACGCGCTATGCCCGTCGCACGGTTTCCTCAATTCTCTTTAAGATGTCGAAGGCCCGCTACATCAGTCAAAGTGAATATGAGGGCGCACTGAACCAACGCATGGCATTCGAGCGCTCCCTCGCGATGAGTAATGACGGACCTGGTGAGGATGAGACGGATGAGCAACCCGTCGGGCCCGACGCCGGATCAGAGGGTGCTCCGGATTCTGATGGGGCGATCGATCGGAGTTCGGAAACGGCATCGGAAGGGAAAGAAGTCGAAACTTCGGCTGAAGCGGCTGGGGATGTGGACCACGAAAGGCAGATGGGCAAGCCCTCGGATCTGTAATCTCACTCCCAACGTCAAAATCAATTTACTCGTTAGATCTTTGACGGTGAGGCGTAGAAAAAGCGATATATTCGCAAAAACTTTTCGTTGAAGAATTTGACCCATCCTCGCGCATTTGGTTCCATAGAAGGATGGGGCA
>CANMSW010000268.1 GCA_947500275.1 Bacteriovoracaceae bacterium
CCCTCAGGCTCCTAACCGAATCAAAACGGGGACTGCGGGATGCCATGAACGGCAAGCGCACGGTCGAAATGCCGGAAGCTTTGATTTGAATCGTCAAGCAACTTCCGACCGGGACAAAGGATCGGCTCGTTCGGAAACTGAGGATCTTTTCCCTCTTTCGCTGCCTCTTCTAAAATCCCAGGCGTGCATTTTTCGCTGATTTCGCGCGAAACCTTATTCCACCGGTCGATATCTTTAGGGTCAGACAGCTCGATCTCTGCGGCGCCTTCTGCCTGATATCGATAAAATCGCGGAAGCTCCTTGGTCCAAACCATCGGAGGAGAGTAGGCAGGCTTGAGTTCCGGTTGATCGTGTGGGCGCTTCCGATGTGAGACGCTTGTATTAAGATCGACAATTTCACCGAACTGGGTCGCAGCCCAAAAGTGTAAACTTTGTCCCCAACAACCCGACCAAATCGGCGTGTTATCGTCCAGAATTTCTACCCAGGCCGCTGCGCCGTACATGATGCGCGCTTCGATGCCATGATTTTTCAAAGCTTCAACAACGGCCGCGGCGACCAACAAGGGGACATCGGAGCGATCGCCGGTGATTCGGTCGATGCTCATCGATACGACGCGCGCGACCTGTGCGATCACTTCCATCGGGGTATCGCCATCATGGGTGTGAGAATGGGAATGCGAGTGAGCATCGGTCATAAGAATTACCTTTTATGTACGATCAGCCGCGAGCGGCGATCCACGCCCAAGAGGCCCAAGCGATCAAGAAAAACGTGCCCCCGATTGGGGTGATCGCCCCAAGCCACCGAATGTCGGTTAATGCCAAAGTGTAAAGCGTTCCACTGAAGATCAGAGAGCCTAACGCAAAACCCATTCCCGGGACCTGAGACGCCTGGGAAGGATTCGCAGCAAACCAGATTCCGAAGGCCACGAGGGCAAGAGCGTGGACCATTTGATAGTGTGCCGCTGTCTGCCAAATTTGAAAGAGTCGAGCGTCGAGCTTGGCTTGAAGGGCATGCGCACCAAATGCTCCGCAAGCCACCGCGATAAATCCTGATATCGCACCCAAGACCACCCAAAGCTGACCCGGTTTGTCCATATTCATGAAAGGAGCTCCAATCCGCGGCTGATCATTTCAGCGCGATCTTTTCGAGTGGCGGCAATTTGGTTGAGACGTCCCTGAATCGTTTTCACCCAGGGTGGTGAGATTTTGAAAGCTTTAGTGAGCTCCAGAAGCTCAAGTCTGGCGAGCCAATCTTCTGCGTACTTGGACTCCAGTTCGGAATGAACCCGGTCAAGTTCGGTTGCCTCGGAACTCCCTTTTTCACGAACCCTTCGAATGGCCGCATACAGCTGATTCAGCTCTCTGTTTTCGTCGGTCAAATTCGATTTTGTCTTCGTTGGTTTCGGCAGGTCGGCCTTCACTTCACGCGCCCAAGCGCCTCGGTCACCGGCGCCACCATACACTGAACAAACCTTTTGGACGCAGGCCAAATCAAACGCCCCCCACTCCGGACGGTAGAGAACATCCGAACCCCGAGTGATTGTGCAATCCTGGAAGGTTAGAATGATATTTCTTCCCTCTCGAAGCACACGTCCGGTCCAAACTCCCCGAAGCTCAATGCCACTGTGATCGAATCTCAGGGTACCTCTTTCACCCGTACGGAACCCCATTCGCTCAAGGTCTGCGTCAGTAAGTTTTGCAGGGGATTTACCCTCCACTGTCCCGATCGGAGTGCTAAAACCTTCCTTGTGATAGTGGGGGCCCTGTCCTTCGATTTGATGGTCACGATAAGCCATCTGAACTGGGCCTGCCCACCGAGCAAACTCGATGCGACCCTCTTCGTCTGCATGGAAGTCCACCAGCACCCCGCCGACTTGCAAACCCGTCTCAAATTCAACGGTCGTCACGGTTGCGCCCATTTTCGCTTTCGCCATTCCGTCGATCCCCCCCCGACGGAACGCCATCGTTGAAGCGAACTCATCGAGGATGCGGGTGAGAGCGGGGTAGCTCGGCGCAACAAAGAGCTGCGGCTGCGGTCGAGTGATATCATAGGACGTTTGAAGGCAATCCAGAGTGAAGGGGATTTTTCGAACGTCATCCCGCAAACAGGCGTAACTTTCTCCCACGGACGAAAGAAGGCCTGCACCGTAGATCTTCGGATTCCTCGAATCCCCAATCAAACCGTATTCAGTGCTCCACCACCCCATACGCGCCAGCTGAGTCGCCTCGCTTACATAGGTGTTTGCTGCCACTGCGGCGTTAAGAACGACCTGGGCTCTCTCGACTTGCTCGGGAGTTGTTGCAGGATCTTCTTTTAGATCCGAGAGCTCACGAATGGCTTCGTAGACTGCGAGATCGCCCGAGCTGAAAATCGCCCGTCGGCTCACTTCACCATAAGCGCGCAGGTAGGATCGAAACTCTTCATCGGCGACAATGGGCGCGTGCCCAGCCGCTTCATGAACAATATCAGGCGCCGGCGTGTAGGCTAAGTGATCCAGGGTTCGCATTTCGCAAGCGATAGGCAGGATACCGAGGCTTTGAAACTCAAGGAACACGGACGGAGGAATGAAACCATTCACGCCAACGGCACGCCAGCCAAACTCGCGCAGCTTTTGGTCCATTTCTTCGATCAAGGGGATCCGTTCGGTCGAAATTCCCGTCTCTTCAAGGCCGTCCAAATACTTTTGATGGGCGTGTTTTGCGAAGAACGCTTTCGCGATGCGCATGATGAAGCGCCAGCTCGCATGATCAATAGCCGTATAAAGGGAAGCGTCCTGCTTCACGATGTGGGGAAGCAAATGATCCGGAATTTCGACAGGGGCCGAGCTAGGTTTCGAAAAGGGTGCCATCACGGCATTTAATAGCCCGAGGCCCCCCCAAGATTCCACCAATTCCCCATTGGTTCAGGAAGGGTTTTTGAGGGAAAGTGGCGCCATGTCGACCGAACAAGACCCAAATACCGAACACCAGCGCATGAAGATCAAGCCCTCGGAGCCTGAACACCGGGGCAGCATCCTGAGCCACCCTTACTTCGCCTACATTTACGGCACGGTGATCCTCGCCCTTTTTCTAGTGCTCATGGGGTGGCTTGCGAGCGTAAACGGCTGGATTCCGACCCGTTGATACGATCCGCCCGGGGATACGATCGGCGCTTCAGCGGACCTAACCCAATCTTTTTGCCGGCTCGAGAGCGTAGGGGCGGGTGAGCAAACCGCTTGATGTGCTGCTCATATCATTCCCCAGGCTTGCGCTGCTCAGGCCATGATGCATGCCAGCTTGTCGTTCGTCAGACGATTCAAGGGTGTCAGAGTTGGGGAGAAGAG
>CANMSW010000269.1 GCA_947500275.1 Bacteriovoracaceae bacterium
CTTTTCTTAGGCTCCACCGACGGAATCAGTTGCTGAGCAATAATCCCTACCAGTGCGCTTGCGAGCTGAATTCGGACCTGGTTTTTCGCCTCAATCGGAAAGACATCGACAATACGGTCAATCGTCCCACGCGCGTTCGAGGTGTGCAGAGTCGCAATGACGAGATGGCCAGTCTCAGCTGCAGACAGAGCGATTTCAATCATGCGCCGATCCCGAAGTTCACCAATAACGATCACGTCAGGGTCTTGCCTGAGTGCCGAATTAAGACCCTCCTCGAAGCTCGGAGTATCGAGCCCGATCTCGCGCTGCGAGATGGTGGACTGAACGTCACTGAAAACAAACTCAATTGGGTCCTCGAGCGTGAGGATGTGATTCGCTTGGGTCTCGTTCAAATGTTGAATCAAGCCGGCAAGCGTAGTCGTTTTTCCCATACCCGTGGCACCGCTGATGATCAGAAGACCACTGCTTTTTTGAACCAAATTTTTAGCGATCTCGGGTACTCCGAGGACATCGATGTTGGGAGTCTCAAGAGGAATCGCGCGAATGGCCGCCGCCAACTGTCCTCTTTGAAAATAGATATTACAGCGAAAACGCCCCGTCTGGCCCACGGTGAAAGAAAAGTCTACGCTTCTTCTTTCTTCTAGGTCTCTTGCCTGACGGTCGGACATCAAGGCACCAATATAGGATTTAAGCTGGTCTGCGCTTAAGTCCGGAACCCGAGCAGGAATGAGGCTCCCCGCGACTCGATAGAGCGGAGGGCGCCCGGCCTTGAGATGAAGATCAGAAGCTCCAAATTTTACAAGGGCTTCGACCAGCGATCGCATGTCGGCCCGCGAAGCTTCGGTTGAATTCTTCAGGTCTCCGCGAGCGGTCTCGGCCTTGCGAGAAACAACCTGAAGTTTTGATGCCTCTGCATCGTTCCGGATAGTTGAACTATCCGTATCGTAATCGGGCCGTGAAATAAGCTGCTTTTTACTCTCTTGTGCGCCGCTCATGCTGCAAGTGATGCCGAGTCTTCAGTGACGCTCTGATCCTGTGTACCCAATGAGTAAGCCAGCATCAGACGGACTTCGAACGTACTCGCCATCACCCGTGCGATGACTTCCGCTGTTTCAACGTCACTCTTGTCGAACGAGTCTTTTCCCAAACGATTGAGAAGCTCGACCACTCCGAATATTTTTCCACGAATAATCACGGGCACGACCAGAACTGAATGAGCATCAAACCCTACGGCGTCCGCGATCTTGCTCAAGAATACCCTCGACTGCGCTATATCACCCGATAGGGTCATCGGAGTTCTGGATTCGGCAACATGACCGACTATCCCTAGACCAGTCGGAACCGTAACGCTTTCGATCTTTTCCGCGGCCTGCCCGTAGGCCGATCGGACGAAAAGCGATTGGTCCGCATGACGAAGTTCAAAAAAGGATCCCGCTTCGGATGGGAGCGCCTTCCGAAAGACATGGAGAGATTCACGGCAGAGGTCCTGGTAGCTGCAGTTGCGTGCGCTCAGCAAAGATAAGGTGGTGACCGCATCAAGGCGTGAGGCTAAAATAGCGCTCAGCTCGATTGAGCCAGAACCATTCTTTTGAGAAGGCTCCGGTGGAAAGAGCGAGAGCCCCGATTCTTGCGAAGTCGGCAAATCCAAATTCAAACCGGAGACCTTTGGAGACTCACCCATAATGATTCCCGTCCTTCTTGAGATTCTTTCGGTGACATGGAAGATTTCATTGAGCCCTGGACGGTAACATTGTGACTGAACTTCGAAATAAAATGACTAACACTCGAATGAACGCGCCAACTAATTGGCGCTCGGCCCTCCCACCTCTGATGAAGCTCGCCGGTGTGATTGGGTTTGCTGCGGGTCTCGTGTCTTGCGGCCTGGTCGGGATCGGCAGTGGGAGCGGGAGTGACGAGTCTGCCCCTCAGGGAACCATCTTGCGCACAGGCACCTTCAGCTCGTTCGGAGGCCATGCCGTCGAAGGGCTCGTCGAAGTCATCGTGACAAGTGGCGGCGGGATCAATGTCTTAAGGCTCGAAAGCTTCAGCAGCCCATCCGTCGCAGGTCTTCAATTACGGGCTACGGTCAATGGCACAGATACTTTCATTGGAAACCTAAAGAGCTATTCGGGAAACTCCAATTACTACTCGAGTCTCAGTGGTTCTTCGAACTCTTGGACTTCTGTCAGCATTTACTCGACGTCGGAAGACGAGGTTTACGCGACAGCGGTATTCGATCAATAGGTGACCGACTCAGGGAAGTGACATCTCTCCCTGATACTCCACTAGTTCCTTAACGCTTTTTACATCGTTGATGAGCCACTTCCCATGATCCCTCGAAACAAGGCAAATTTTTCTCTGGGTGACTTTTGCGATATGTTCTTTAGGACTCGACTCCGCTGCCTGAGACGGCCGTCCGCCATCCATATAGGTTAGATCGTAAGTGACATCGTACCGCTCTTCCGAAACCTGTTTTACTTCCTGAAACTGGAGGCGAACAAACGTTCGACGTGACTCGATAAAGGCTGCGCGAAACTGTTCATCGCTCCAGGCCGCTAAACGGTATCGGGCATCTCCAGTCAGCTGATCCAATAGTCCTTGTCGATCGCTTTCCTCGCGCACAGCAAATGTCTTACTAATGTAGTCCGTCACCCTTTGGCGCGGATCGGCGTCTTTTTGGTGAATTGCGGAGCAGGCCGTTCCAGCAAGTAGAAATCCAACCAAGATCATTCTCATCGCAATAAGATGAGCGAAGCGTCCCTGAATCGAGCCAGCCTTGGCATTAGCGAACATGACCTTCCCCCCTGAGCCTTTCAATGAAATCCCCAAGCTCTTTCTTGCGATCCACTCCCGGCTCGACAAAGCGAAGGCCGAAGCCGCAAAAATTGTTCCCATCGATCAGCAGATCCATTCTACGAGGATGCACTGCTCGTACGATCTCGCCAAGAGCGTTGACGGTATCACGATTGTCATTCCGACGAATCGTGATCTCAATTGGGTTCTTGTCGGTTTCAAGATCAAGGCTCGGCTGGCCTTCCTGAACAAAGGCGAAAATCCCCTCACGGTCGATTCGGGCCAAATTGAAGGCATGCCCGAGGAACTCGGCTTGAACGATGGGAATGGTCGGTGGGCTCGACTCAAACCAGTTCAACTTCGGATCGATGTAAGACCTCGACAATTCTAAGGTCGCTCTCCAGGTCCATGCGACCAAGTAGGCGGCGAGAAGTACGGCAAAGAACGCTAACGCGACCTTGTTTTCAAGATATGCGGTTCGTGCCAGGTCAAGGACCCATACGACCGAGAGGAGC
>CANMSW010000270.1 GCA_947500275.1 Bacteriovoracaceae bacterium
AGTGCCCGCAATCGGGTACAGATTGATGACAAAGTTCGAACCTTCCAAATTCAAATATTGATATAAGTTTTGCTCGGAAACTCCGCGCCAAAACTGGTCTGTGTCGAGATCGCGGATCACAGGGATGACTTTGATGTTGTTCGATAGCCCACCAGTTCCCGTGAAGCTTGCACCAAAAAGCCGCGATTCCAGGCCCGAAAGGGTGATCACTTTGAACGGGGCTACGGAGTCATTATTCAGGGGGCCAGCACCAGACGAGTTCCCATCGAAGTTTCCAGCGTCCGTGAGCGTTTCGTTCCGATAAGCCCCAAACGGGACTCGCGCCACTTCAACCGAAAGCGGCTGGTTCCTCACTTCTCCAGGGGATAGCGTCACCGCTTGGCTTTCGCCGTATATCGGGAAGACGAGGCGAGAGTTTGGTGTGACTGTTGGTGACCCACTTGCATAACCCGACAGGTCCGAAGAAAAAACGAGGTTCCGATTTTCGGCTCGCTTCCAAAAATCCTCACTGTCTGAAGCGCATTCCCAGTGTCCTAAGGCAGGAGAAGGGGTTGTACCGGTCAAGTATTCTACCACCGACACGGCCCTGTTCAGATCAAGAACCGATTCACTAATGGCCCTCTTCAACACCGCCGCCCCGTTTACCTTCAGCTTCAAGCCTACGCCCGACGAAACCGAGATGCGCTTCGAAAGCGAACCCCCGGGGCCGGCAAGGAGCGGGTAATTCGAAGTCAAGCCAAAAAAAGTACCCCAGTTTATGGTCGCGCTATTCACCTGGGAAATAGAATCTATATCACCCGTATCCGTGTGCTCGGCACCAACATAGAAATCGGCTCCACACGGCCCGCCATCAGTAGCCACCAACAATCCAGCCGGCGAGACTGCGCTCCCTTTCGGTAAGGTCAGCAGAAAAGACGCGTCCTGCGAAGACCCGCATCCACCGGCTCCCACCGAAACCCCGATCGCAGCCCAAACGAGGGCCGCGCATTTAGTCCTGCTTTTGGCCAGTGATTTGCGCATTGAGCACTCCGTTCGAGCGATCCACCAACGGATCAAGTGATACCACTCCGAAATTGGATCCTAGACCCGTCGACGTCCCGTTTCCGAACTGGGAAACGCCAGGGGCTGCACCTAATACAGCCGCGCTCGAGTCCGGGCGATCGAGCTCCTCGATCAACCCTGGGTTCCAGCCCCCGCGCGGCGGGGGTGGTGCGCCGGGTGCGGTGGGTGCAGCCGATCCGGCAGGCGCGATCTCCCCACCCCGGGGCAGCATGCCCCCCCCTTGCATCCCCACTTGAAACTCTCGCGGCGTCTGCACGAGTGGCGGCCGCACGACAAAGGCCTGCGAAAGTTGCGGTAACTTTTCTTGGGATATCACTTTCGTTTTCGGTCCGGCAGAAATCGTTTGGGGCATATCAGATTTCGCCGCCCCGTTCTGTTTTCCTGAGTCATTGACCTGGGGGAGTTCGAACCCCACGAGCTCGCGCCCTGCTTCGACGAGAATTTCAGGCTTGGGTATCGAAGCGTCCGGAGCTGCTCCAGATGCACTCACTGCCACTTTCCCTTCGAGAGTGGCAAGTCTCGCCGCTTCTTTTTCGTTCTTCGGCACATCCACGACAAACTGCGTGCCCCGCACGCCTAAGGTCGCCGCCCGCGATCGGACGTTAAACTCGCGCGTTGGCCCGCCGGACTTCACGAGCGCCCGCACTCGACCGTTCGGTAGCGCGAGCTCGACCCTGCGTTTGTCGAGTTCGACTTGGGTGAGCTCCAAGCGTGAGGAGGGCCCCAAGTGTAAGACCGTGTCCGAACCGATCAGAAGGGTGCAGCTGCCCTTCGAGTCCGTGAGAATCACTTCGCCTTGAGCCAGGGGGCGAGAAGTCTTGATGAGCTTGCTATCAATTTTTACGCCCCCCGAAAGGGAGATCAAAAAACCGATTTTGGCGCGAGCTGCGGATTGCAGCGCAGCCGGCTGCGACGCTGCAAGACTGGATGCGGAATTCACCCGTGGATCAGCACTCCGAGCGTCGCCCCCCTGAAGGGCTAGAAGGACGGCCAGGGCGAAAGGCACCTGAGCGAAACGCGGGAGTGGGGACGGAGCGAGTTTTGGCCGATTCGTAGCCCTAGAGCGCATATCTCTTAAGTGTCCGGTAACGGCGCTTTTGTGTCAAACTGTGTACTTTCTGTCGGAGGGCTAGATTTTTCGCCTTCTAAGTGCTCGAATTAATGGGGATTTTTACTCTGCCCCCGAGTGACGGGGTGGTGCTCCGTCCCCAGGTTTGCGGTGCTCCGTCCCCACAGTCCGCCACAGTCCGTGCCGCTTCGCCCCCAGCGCGATCGCCTGAAGGAGGCACATCCCTCCGTGGATTCCTTGCGCCCCTCACGGGGCTGCGCCATCCCTGGCGCAAGAGGCCTCTTCCGGCGATCCGCTGGAGGCGTGCGGCGCGGACTGTCGCAAGCCCGGAATGGAAGCACGCGCGATGAGTACGGCGCATTAACCCATCGACGAAACGCGCTAGCCTCTTGCGCGGCCATGCCCAGCTCGAACCGTCGCCCTAAAGGTGGGTCAACACTTCTTCACAGCTCTTGCTTCGGTCAAGACCGGGAGTGGCGTCTGGCGACGTAGCGGCGAGCACTGCACCTGACGCATAAAGCCTCCACGAAGAATCCGTGAGGTTACTTTGGAGTAAATGGCGGAGCGTGCGGTCACCCACAAAACCCGCGGGCAAACCTCGACTCATATCGAGCTCGTTGACGAGGCAGAGGGTTTGGCCAGGTGCTAGAGTTGTGCTGCTCCCAGAAAGAGTAACGTAGCATGAGCTCGAAAACGTACACTTCAGTGCCAGCACGATTCGATAGCGCCCAGGCCCCGGGAGAGGATAGAGAAACACAGTGCCGCTGCTACCGACGCCAATGTAGGGATCCAAGGTCAACTCCCCCACTCCACGATAAACGCGACCCGAACCGAGATCTTTCACAAATGGATACAAATCCACTGTCCCGAGCGGCACACTAAAACGCTCGTTCAAATTCGTCAGCTTCAACCGCGCAAAAGGTCCTAAACCCGGATCCGAAAAGTTGGCTCCATCAATCCCCAAAAGAGAATACGCGGAGTAAGCCCCAAGCGGCACTCGCGAAACCGTAAGCCTTAAATCCACATCCCGAAGTTCGCCCGTTGCAAGCGCTGGAATATCATCGCTGACTCCGTAAGCAGTCACTAAATACTGAGCGTGAGCAGTGGCCAAAGTGCCGGAATACATGCTTTCAAAAAAATCGTTTCTCGTGTCCACCCGGTTTGCGCACTCGTAAT
>CANMSW010000271.1 GCA_947500275.1 Bacteriovoracaceae bacterium
AGCATGTGAACCCACTTAAAGACGATGCCTAGGGCACTGTAGGTTTCGACTTCAAGGTTCATGAATCCAAAGAGGTGAGCGAGAGGTTGGGCCGCCCAGAGAGCTTCCGGATACTTGGCATGGAGCCCTAAAATATGGAAAGCATCCATGACCAAGATGGAAACCATCAGCGATGCAGTAAAAATAAGAACGATGTTTGCATCGCGCGAACTTCCGAGCCCTTCGGGCCGGATCACAAATCTTCGATAAGCTGCGTAAGCGAGCGCAACGAGGATGCCGACTACGAAAAATTCCTGGATCGTAAGAAGCGGCTTATAAAGCGTTTCACCGATAAACGAAAAGTCGGCGTCGTGATGCAGCGTATTTACGAACTGCTCAAGGGTTCCCACCGTAATGATGATGAATCCCCAGAAAATCGTAGTGTGCATGATGCCAGGGCCCTTCTTGCTAAGGACGGCTTGTTGCCCCAGGACGTTGATGATCACCGTCTTGATGCGCTCTGGAATCTGATCCAGTCGCGAGGCCTTGCCTTGGTATGCTTTCATCATTCGATAAAGCAGAGAGAAGCGATATCCTGAGTAGCCGAAAGCGGCTCCTGCCACTGCAATGAATACGAAGGTTTGCCAAGTCATGGTGAATTCCTCCTGAAGCGCGATTCTAAATTGAGTTTCAGATTATAACGGCTCGACTAGCCTGTTCCAGCTCAAACCTACTGGATCGGTGGCTCGAATGAATTCACCGTCGGAATCTGCATGCACCCGCCTATTCCTGGGGCCTTCGGTTTCTTGTTGGCTGGGATCAGTGGGATGTCTTGGGTCACTGCATTGGCCCTCCCGCTGCTGTGGGCCTGTCCTCACTGTGCTTGGGGTCATTGCGGTCACTTTTCTTCCGTTCGATGGGAGCCTCAAGGCTCTCAAGTCAGAACGCAGAAACGGAGACTAGGCTTTTTGTTGGTCGCATGGGCGCAGGACCAAAAAGAAGCCATGATCCCTAATCGAGATTGGGTGAAGGGACAGGTGCTCGAACTCAAATAAAAAAGGCCCCCGAGACTCAGTCTCGGAGGCCCAGGATCGTATTTCTGAAATGGGATCAATGATCTTTCATTTTCGAAAGCTCACCTTGGAGTGCAGGAACGACTTGGAACAAGTCACCCACGACACCATAGTCAGCCACTTGGAAGATCGGAGCTTCAGAGTCCGTGTTGATCGCGACGATCACTTTCGAAGTGCGCATTCCAGCCAAATGCTGAATAGCGCCACTGATTCCGCAAGCTACATAAAGAGCAGGTGAAACCACTTTTCCAGTCTGACCCACCTGATCCCGATGAGGACGATAGCCTGCGTCCACAGCTGCGCGGGAAGCGCCCACTGCGGCGCCGACGACGTCAGCCATATCTTCGAGGAGCTTGAAGTTTTCAGCGGTCTTTAACGAGCGACCACCCGACACAACAATCGAGGCCTCGGTGACGTCAGGGCGCGCGCTTGCCCCTTTCACGACTTCAGTCACTTTGGTTTTCAGGTCACCCAGCGAGACCGCGACCGAAACGGCTTCCGCCGTCTTGGAAGTGTCTGGTTTTGGAACCCCCAAAGCGTTCGAACGCATCGAAACCAACTTAGGACCACTGCCGATGAACTCGACCTCGGCGGTCGCTTTTCCCGAGTAGACCGGACGGCGCACTTTTACAGTTGCGCCTTCAAACGCGAGACTCGTGCAATCGCTCGCGAGCCCAGCGTCGAGCCGAGCAGCAAGTTTCGGCATCAAGTCACGCCCAGTGGGAGTGTGGCCTGCCAGAATGATTTCTGCGCCGCTGGACTTCACGACGCCCAAGATCACTTGAGCGTAGGCATCCGCGGTATAGAATTTCAGCCCAGCGTGATCAGCTACGTGAACTTTGTTCGCGCCGTAGTGTGCAAGTTCAGCTGCCAGTCCCGCGACGCCCTCTCCGAGGAGAATGGCGTGGGTTTCGTTTCCTGCCGCAGCAGAAGCACCCAGTAATTCGAATGTGCTTTTCTTCAGGCGTCCGTCGCGTTGCTCTGCAATGACGAATACTTTAGCCATGATCACACCACCTTTGCTTCTTCGTGGAGGAGACGAGCAAGCTCTTTCGCTTGAGTCGCTGGGTCTCCAGAGATTTTTTTGCCGGCCTGTTTTGGGGGCGGAAGTTGGAAGTTCTTGAAGCGGATTTTTTGGTCCGCGTCGGCAACGCCAACGTCGGACGCCTTCAGCACTTTTACTTCTTTCTTCTTCGCCTTCATGATGTTCGGAAGACTGGCGTAGCGAGGCTCGTTCATTCCTTTTTGGGCTGCGATGAGCGCGGGCAGCTGCACTTCGAGCATCTCGAACGCGCCCCCTTCGACTTCGCGCTTACACTTAACACTCGAGGCTCCGTATTCAGCGTTCAAGACGACAGTCGCGTATGGAAGACCAGCGAACTCGGCGATCAGTTGGCTTCCTTGAGCGGCGCCGTCATCGATCGCTTCTTTTCCGGTGAAAACGATATCAACCTTCGGCTCTTTTTTGAGGGCACCGGCGAGCGCCTTCGCAGAGTAATTGCTATCGGCAGTCTCAGGCGTTTCGACGTGGATTCCGTTATCGGCGCCCATGGCGAGAGCAGTGCGAATGGCTTCAACGACACGAGTTGGACCAGCCGAGAGAACGGTGACCGTGCTGCCAGGGTTTTTCTCGCGAAGGCGCAAGGCCTCTTCGATCGCAAACTCGTCGAATGGAGAAACGATCCACTTGATTCCAGTGGTGTCGATTCCACTGTTGTCGCCGTTCAGCTTGATTTTGGTCTCGGTGTCCGGGACCTGTTTAATGCAGACGTAGATGTTCATGAGATCACTTCCTGCTTTCGTATGGGCCGAAACTTCAGCCGTTGACGTTGGTGCAGTCACTTCCTTCCGACTTTTGAGGTATGAGGGAGGTGAACACGCAAAAAAAGCTGTGATTAAGGGTATAACGAGTCTTTTCGGCCTGCTGCAACCCGGAATTCACGAAACTTTGAATCAAGTTTACAGGTCCCCGGAAAACTCAGGACTCGACGCGGGACAGCCGCGTCGAAAACCAATCTTCCATGGTTAGAATGCGACCGGAAGCCCCGGCCTTGCGGAGTTCCGAGAGCCATTTGACCGCTTCGAGGGCGCCCCGCGCAAAAAGGGTTCTGCTTTGTGCAAAATGACCAAAACTGAGGCGGTCCGAAGGCCCATGGAAAGTCACTTCATGATCGCCAATGATCTCGCCCGCGCGAATGGCGTGGGTCTGAACACTTTCGGGGTGCTCGGCTGAAATACAGGCGCGAAGCGTGA
>CANMSW010000272.1 GCA_947500275.1 Bacteriovoracaceae bacterium
TCCGCGGTAAGCGGCCTTCTCTTTATGGCAAATAATCGAAAGAGCATCGACAGTTTCGCCGTTCACCAGGATGTCAACCTTGACGAGGTTTGACTCGTGGTACTCGGAAAGTTCGTAGTCCATGGACGCGTAGCCCTTGGTACTACTTTTGAGGCGGTCAAAGAAATCGAACACCATCTCATTGAGCGGCATTTCGTAAATCAGTGTCACCCGATCACTGGTGATATAGTCCATTTTCACCTGAAAGCCCCGGCGCTCATTCAGCAGCGCCATGACTGCTCCCACATATTCGGAAGGCATGTGAACGGTGAGCTTGATGAATGGCTCTTCAATCTTCTCAATCAATGTTTGGTCTGGAAGTTTTGCAGGGTTATCGACCCAGATTTCCTCGCCGTTGGTCTTCTTCACTCGGTAAACCACCGAAGGCGCAGTCGTGATCAGGTTCAGGTTGTATTCGCGCTCTAAGCGCTCCTGAACGACATCCATGTGCAATAATCCCAAAAATCCGCAACGGAACCCAAAGCCCAAGGCATTCGAAGTTTCCGGTTCAAACGTAATAGCAGCGTCATTGAGGCGGAGCTTTTCGAGCGACTCCTTCAGGTCGTTGTAGTCGGCGGAATCAATCGGATAAATTCCCGAGAAAACCATTGGCTTCGCTTCTTTAAAGCCGCCCAGGGGTTGACTGACCATGTCGGTACTTTCCAGAATGGTGTCGCCGACCTTCATGTCGCGAACATCTTTGATTCCGGTAAAAATCGCTCCGACCTCGCCGCTCGCCAACTCCGCCACCTCGGTGATTTTAGGAGAAAATGTGGCAAGTTTTTGGACTTCAAATTCTTTTCCGACGTGGAAGAGGCGGATCTTGCTGCCTTTTCGAACTTTTCCTTCCTTAACTCGACAGAGCGCGACGACCCCTTGGTAAGGATCGTACCAGCTGTCGTAAATCATGGCGCGAAGGGGTTCATCATCGGCATCTTTCGGCGCAGGAAAATACTTTACAACGGCCTCTAAGATATCATCTATACCGATTCCAGATTTAGCACTACAAAGAACGGCACGACTCGTGTCGACCAGCCCAATGATCTCATCCACCTCTTTAAGAACGCGTTGCGGATCGGCACTCGGAAGATCGATCTTGTTGACGGCTGGGAACACTTCGAGATTGTTGTCGAGCGCCATAAAGACGTTCGCAAGAGTCTGGGCCTCGACCCCTTGAGAGGCGTCGACAACCAGGATCGCGCCTTCGCAGGCAGCGAGTGATCGAGAAACCTCATAGGTAAAGTCGACGTGTCCGGGAGTGTCGATGAGGTTCAGAATATATCTTTGGCCATCGCGTGCAGTGTAGTTCAGTCGCACGGACTGAGCCTTGATCGTAATTCCTCGCTCCCGCTCGATGTCCATATTGTCGAGAAATTGGGATTCCATCTCCCGAGCGGTCACGGTTCCTGTTCTTTCCAGGAGGCGGTCCGCTAGGGTGGATTTCCCGTGATCGATGTGCGCGATAATACAAAAATTTCGGATATTTTTGGCCATAGGGGTGTCCCGCGAAACTAGCAGATCCGCGTCCTCATTCAAAACCCCCTTTTCGGCGACCGGCCTAGTTCTGGTCTAGAACTGGGGCAAGGCCTCGAGAAGAAACAGGGCGATGACGGCCGGGAGAATAAAAAAGAGGGTCATTCCCCCCTCCGAGAACACTAAATCGGTAGCGATTTGAAGTGCTTGGTGAGCGGAAGCCGTGATTCCATGCGCCTTGGTCATTTCTCTGGAATTTGGGGTCATGACTGGTCCTCCTTGAACCGTCTTAGGTTCGCTGGGGGGCCTCGAGTTGTTCCCTGCGCTGAAAGCTTCCCGCTTTCAGTTTTCGGGCCGGTCAAGTCGCACTCGTGGATTGACTTTACTCTCGGACCTCTCCATAGCTCGGGCCATATGTCCTCCCAAGCTTCATCCTTTTCATCGGCAAATTCTGCACCTCCCTTAAGCGAATCGGCTGACTTCGCCGTGGGTCAGATCATCGAAGGGACCGTTGAAGATTTGTCGCGGGGAGGTTCCGGGGTTCTGCGTTCCAATGGGCGCGTGGTTTTTGTGCCGTTCACCGCTCCAGGCGACCAGCTCCGAGTCAGGATCTTGTCACTTCAGAAGCGATGGGCTGAAGGCGAAGTAGTCGAAATTCTGTCGCCGTCGAGCAATCGGATTGCTCCTCGGTGTCCCCTATTCGGTCTTTGTGGTGGTTGTCAGTGGCAACACTTACCCTACTCATTGCAGTGGCAGACGAAGATTTCGGGTGCCCGGCACGCCTTGGAGCGCGTCGGGGTCAGTCCGGCCCATTCAGAATGGCGCGAGTACCCGGCGCAGCAGATCTGGGAGTATCGGAATCGCATCCAATTGCGCGGAGCAGGGCAGGAAATCGGATTTTATGAGGGCGGAAGTCGCAGGCGGGTTGCGATTGAACGGTGTGATATCGCCCGACCGGAACTGAACTCCGTCCTGGCGGACGTTCGTGCTCGCGGCGCCGAGCAATCGCTGAAAAGTGCGGGAGAATATAAGGTAGAAATCGAAGTCATGCCCGATGGTCAGGTTCGCGAGTCTTGGAATGCGAGACACGCCGCTGGCGGTTTTCGTCAGGTGCATGATGAACAGAACGAGTGTTTAAAGGCGGCGGTGAAAGACTTGCTTAGTGGCGAGTCAGGCTTTGACTCTCGCGATGCCCTCCTAGATCTCTACGGTGGGGCTGGAAATCTCTCGCTTGGTTTAGCTTCGGATTTCGCTTCGATCGATTGCGTCGATACCGGCTCACCGGCGCGAGCACCTGTTGGGACGCCTCCAAACTTTCGCTTTCATCGCTCCCCCGTTCTGCCGTGGATCAAACGTCTGAAATCTTCGCCGATAAGCGAGGGTGGAGTCTTGCGAGTTATCCTCGATCCGCCTCGGACGGGCTTTGGTGAAGATGCGGCGGACTTGGTCGATGGACTTCGACGTCTCGACGCCCGAGTGATTGTGGCGGTGGGATGCGATGCTGACTCCTGGGCTCGCGACGTAGCGCGACTGGTTCGAGGCGGTTGGTCGCTTGATCGAGCCGGGGCCCTCGATCTTTTTCCTCAGACTCCGCATGTTGAGGCGCTTGCTCGTTTAGTGCGAGTAAATTGACGCTTTTCTTCTGATATCACTTCGGAGGCCAAAAAATCCGGGAAATTCCATTGATTACAAGGGATTGATTGTTTGACAGTCAGGTGGGGCACCCTTAGCCTTAAGACTAGCGTTAAGAATTTCCGCGAAGGCCATAGGAGGGCGTCTCGGCGTGTTGAA
>CANMSW010000273.1 GCA_947500275.1 Bacteriovoracaceae bacterium
ATTCCAAATGGCTGACAAGTTTCTCGATCGATTGAAGTCGGTAGAAGGACGATATGTTGAGTTGGAGGCTCGCTTGGCGGACCCCGATCTCGGACAGCAGCCTGGCGAGTTTAGGCGGCTTTCGCGCGAGCATGCTGGCCTTCAGGAACTCGTTGAAACCTTCCGTCAGTATGGAAAGCTTCATACCGAACTCGAAGGGAACCGGGAAATTCTTCAGACAGAAAAAGATCCCGACCTTTCGGACATGGCTAAGGACGAGATCCGCCGCCTTGAGCCCCTGGTCGAGGAATCCCTACAGCATCTCCGCGTACTCCTTCTCCCGAAGGATCCGAACGACGACAAAAACATTCTGCTCGAGGTTCGAGCCGGCGCTGGGGGCGACGAGGCGGCACTTTTTGCAGGCGAACTTTTTCGCATGTATCAGCGCTATGCCGAGCGCCAAGGGTGGAAAGTCGATCTTCTTTCAACCAATCCGACTGGAATGGGAGGCTATCGCGAAATTATTGCGCTGGTCGAAGGTGATCGTGTCTTCTCCCGTTTGAAATGGGAGGCTGGGGTCCATCGCGTCCAGCGGGTACCGGAGACTGAGGCTCAGGGTCGGGTTCACACTTCGACCGTCACGGTTGCGGTTCTTCCTGAGGCGGAAGAGGTTGAAGTTCAAATCAACCCCACAGAATTAAGAATTGATGTGTTTCGCTCGGGCGGTGCCGGCGGTCAGGGCGTGAACACGACTGACTCGGCAGTTCGGATTACCCATATTCCGAGCGGAGAGGTCGTGGTCTGTCAGGACGAGCGATCCCAATTAAAGAACAAAGACAAAGCAATGAAGATCCTTCGGAGTCGCTTGCTCGAGGCTGAGCGAGAAAGGTCCGCAGCTGCCCATTCAGAGCAGCGCCGTAATATGGTGGGCACGGGCGATCGCAGCGAACGAATTCGGACCTACAATTTTCCGCAAAGCCGACTCACCGACCACCGGATCGGCCTTACGCTCCATCAGCTTCCTGCCATTATGGAAGGCGATATTCAGGAGATTCTCCAGTCTTTGCAGACTTACCATCAGGCGGAGGCCCTGAAGGCCGAGGGTCTGCGTTCCTCATGAACTGGAAAGCGCTTTACGACGAATTGCGAGCGACTTTCGAAGGTTCAGCTGCGCTTCGGGCCAGAGGTTCGCTGGACCACGAAGTCGATCTTCTCATCGAGGAGTCCTGGTTTTCTGAAACGGGCTCGGGAGCGCCCTCTCGTTTCCAAAGAGAGCTCGAGCGCGTCCGGATCGAAGTGCCTGGGCAGGTCGTCGAGCGGGCGCGAGCATGGGCACGTCGGCGTTCGCAGGGAGAACTCCTGCAGCATATCATAGGCCGTTGGCATTTCTTAGACCATGTCTATGACGTCAACGCTGAGGTTCTCATTCCACGGCCAGAAACAGAGATTCTCGTTCGAGCCGTTGAAGAGTTGATCACCGCCTCGCCAAAAAAATCAAATCAGCTCCTTGGAGCTGAGATTGGAATTGGCTCGGGGATCATTTCGACTGAACTTTTGTCAAAGTCCAAGAACCTCCAGATGCTCGCTTCAGATGTCAGTCCGGCTGCCGTGGATCTGGCGAATCAAAACGCAAAACGCATTCTCGGGGAGGGTGTTTCTCGCCTCAGGGTTTTTAAGGCCGATCAGGACGAGCGACCCTGTCAGTTTCTTGAGCGTGCGGTCACAGCGGGCACTCTTGACTTGATTGTCAGTAACCCCCCTTACTTAAACGCGGACCGAGCGGCCGGCGAGGTCGAGGCCGATGTGGCTGAACACGAACCGGCGTTAGCTTTGTTTGCTCCGGAAAATGACCTTCTTTATTTTTACCGGGACATCGCTCAGTCGGCGCCCTATCTTTTGAAGCAAGGTGGCTTTGTCGCGGTCGAGATTCCGCACGAGCGAGCGAGTCTCATTCGCGATCTTTTCAGTGAAGAAGGCTTTAACGTCGATTTCGTGCAAGACCTTACAGGAAGACCCAGAGTCGTAGTGGCTCGAAAATAAAGAGCGAGCGCGGAGTATGCGCTCCATTTTGGATTATCGAAGAAAGTGAAGAGCAATGGATCAGCTGATTATTCAGGGCGGAAAAACTCTATCAGGAAAAGTCTCAGTGAGCGGCGCCAAGAACGCTGCCCTTCCTTTGCTCCTATCCTCCCTCCTGACGGGAAAAACCTGCACTTGGAAGAATGTTCCTGACCTTCAAGATATCAAGACGACTCTTAAGCTTCTGAAGGGCTTGGGTGCGGAGGTTCACTGGGATGGAGCCAAGGGGATCGCCCAGATCAGCGCCACGAACCTGACTTCGCGAGAGGCGGAGTATGATCTCGTTCGTACCATGCGAGCGTCGGTCATTGTGCTTGGACCTCTGCTGGCGCGCTTTGGTGAGGCCAAGGTCAGTCTCCCGGGTGGTTGCGCGATCGGTGCGCGCCCGATCGACCTGCACTTGTTCGGTTTCGAGCGTTTGGGTGCGAAAATCGAACTCGAGAATGGCTATGTTTTGGCGAAGGCCGATCGACTCAAGGGCGCGAGGATTCCGTTCGAGTTTCCGAGTGTCGGTGCAACTGAAAACGTCTTGATGGCCGCAGTCCTTGCTGAAGGCGAGACCGTCATGGAGAACTGTGCGCGGGAACCAGAGATCGTAGATCTTGCTCGAGCACTGCGTTCGATGGGTGCAGAGGTTTCAGGTGAGGGTACTGAGACGATCGTGATTCAAGGTAAACCCGCGATGATGGGTTGCGACCATTCGGTGATGCCGGATCGGATCGAGGCGGGAACCTATCTCGCGGCCGCTTTCGCTACTGGCGGAGATGTGATTGCCGAGGGGATTGAGCCGAAAGACTTGGGTGTGGTTCTCGAGAAGTTTGAAGAAGCAGGTGCCACGATTCATCGCCATCCTCATTCGATTCAGCTGATTTCAAACGGACGCCCTCAGGGAACCGATGTGACGACCCAACCCTTCCCTGGGTTCCCGACCGATATGCAGGCTCAGTTTATGTCGGCGATGACCGTTGCAGACGGAGCATCCGTCATCAGCGAGACGATTTTTGAGAACCGCTTTATGCACGTGCCGGAGCTTTGCCGAATGGGGGCTGATATCACTATTCGTGGGAACACGGCCATGGTTCGCGGTGTAAGTTCGCTCACGGGTGCGCCCGTCATGGCGACAGACCTTCGTGCGAGTGCAAGTTTGATCATTTGTGCGCTTGCAGCAAAGGGTGAATCCCAGATTCGCAGAATCTATCATCTCGATCGTGGCTACGAGCGGATTGAGGAGAAGCTTGCTG
>CANMSW010000274.1 GCA_947500275.1 Bacteriovoracaceae bacterium
GCTTGATCACTCAACCGAGGAAACTGCAGAGAGGTCGGTTGCGACCAGTGCGGAAATGGCTTCCGTAATTGTCTGTTCTTGCCCACTGAGACTTGGAATCTCCACAGTGCCATCACCCGTCAAATCCGTCGGCGGGAATTCTGCTGAATCGCATTCGGAGGTGAGGGCATCGCCGGTAGCAGGATTGACGCAGAATTCGGTGAAACCAGTGCCGGTACCGTTCGCGCCCGTTCCATTTAAGAACGTGCCGTTTCCGATCAAGACGATGTGTTCAAAGTTTTTGCCAGAACCCGAAACACTTCGGCTTTCGTAGTTGAAGCTTCCGCTTCGGTTAGCAGAAATTCGTTGAACGGTAGGCTTGCCGTTCTCGGCTAATGCATCGATCGAGTTAATAAGAACCCAGGCGTCCACTTGGTCCCCGTCTTCGCTCACTACGGCTACGGTAGCGATATCTTCTGTGCTATTCGTTGAGTAAGGGTTCGAGAAATTGACTAAGTATGTTTTTCCGTCCGCACCCACACCAAACGCACGGGTCGAAACGTCATCCTGCTCTCGGCATTGCAATTGGATCGTGGCACTATAGCCGGCCAATGTCAGTGCCACCTCAACCGGGTCCGCAGACGCACAGTCCGGGCTCGCATCGGCGAAGCGGGTTTCGAGTTCATCCATGGCGTCATCAAAATTTCCAAGCCAGTGGAAAAGCTGCTCACCCACAGCTCCATCGGTGGGCACGGGATCAGCTAAGACGTTACCGGCGAGACAGGCTAAGATATCAGAGGCAGATCCGTAACTGCAGGTCACAAAAGCCGAGACGTCCAGCGCGCTGCGAGCTTGGCGATTCAGAAGCCCAGTGGATGAGTCCAAAGCCGCAGGCTTCGCTTCCACGACGATGGCAGCAACTGCGGGGAGGCTCAGGCCCGACGAGCTGTCGCTTGAGCAAGCGCTCAGAGCGGCAGTGAAGAGAACTGCAGAGAGAGGTAGTAAACGTTTCATAGTGGGGGTCCCTTTTCCGTGGTTTGCGTTGCACTCCTGTCTCGAAATCAGGGTTCGAGGCACTAGGCCGGCCTCGTGCCAGCCGAGAGGATTGAGTGAGTTACTTTAAGGTTAGGAGCAACAAGGTCTGGGGCCCACTCAAAATTTGGTGATAGCTCTTCGATTTCCTTACAATTTCCGGGCTATTTTCTGTGAAAGCGCCAGCTCCTTGACGAAAGGTGGGGTGTCTAACTTTTGGACACTTTTTCTGAGCCAGTTCGGCTCTCTTTAGTTGATTGAAATGGTCAGGAGTTGGTATTCATACAGGCGACTCGCGAGGTCACCTTTATGAACCGGTTCAATTGGATAACAAAAAACTGCACGCAAAAGGGTCCGGGCGCTTCCCGGATCCGCTTCTTTTTTTCGTCCGCCTTTGCACTTTGGGGCGCCTCAATTGCTTGGTCCACTTCGGTTTTTTCCGGTGTGCCCTTCGTTTCGAGTGCGTCTTCCAACGACGAATTTCTTGCCAAAGCTTTGCAAATTCGCGTGACCGAATCTGGGCTCGATTTCCTCCAACTCAATATCGAAGAAATTCTAAGAGCGAACGGCTTCGATCTCCGGACTCAACAGAAGGAGAGTCTGGACTTATCGTTATCTTCACCTATTCGCCTGGACTCGATTTCGGCTGAATTTCAGGGTGAAAAGACCACTCTCGCCGACATTGCTCATGACGTTTCCCAGTGGATTCAAGGAATTGAGCTAAAGAATCCCCAACCGAGATTCCACCTGGATTCTCCCTCTTATGAAATTCGTGATTTAGGGGGCGTTCGCGCTTATTTCAAAGTTCGCCCTAACTTCAAGGCGACCCAAGAAATCGATGCCCGGGATTCGATGGGTGGCGGTGTCCTCTTTGATATCGAAGCGCTCATTCCAGAGCTTCGCCTCTCCGCAAATTCGCTGTCAGTTCGCGATCCACAAAACCCCATTCTAGGCCTCTGGGTGCTCACGAGTCCTGAAGTCCGCCTGGGTTCAGCGGAAAAACCGCTCCTTCTGAAGCTCCGTTTAAAAGTGAGTGGCGGCGGCAACGGCCAAATTTCCGTAGAAGTCTTGGGTGCTTCTTCAAACCTTTCCGCTGTCCCGGTCGTCGCCAACTTTCAAAGTCTGAGTGTCCCGAGCATCAAAGTGACCGTGAACAACAAGTCCCGCTATCTGCTCGACCAGCGCGCGATCGAAAGTGAACTTCGCTCCCACATGGCCGATTTTGCAAGGTTAGCCAGGGGATCCGTGGCGACCTCACTCAGGGGCGGGCTCCAAAAAACTCTTTCAGAACGAATCAATCAGTGGATCGTTTCTAGTGATATTGGTGTAGCCGATTTGGAAATCCCCGGACTTTGTGACGGCATCGCTTGCCGGAAAAATTCACATTTCTTACGACTCGGGCTTGGAAGAGCCGACCTCGGTTATGGGACTTATGCTCGATCGGATGAAGTGGATCTTCGCTTGCGTTTTTTCTCCGATTGGAAAGCAAACCTTGCAGCCGATCCGCTGAGCCGAACCTTGCGTGGACTTGACGCCGCGGTTTCGCCGGAAGACGAACTGGCCTTTGATGATTCAATAGTCAATGTTCCAGATTCGACTCATGCCGTTGTGACGATCGATCCGAGAATCTATAATTTCGTTCTCCAGGATTCTTGGGATGCCGGCTGGCGTCCTGCGGTCAAGGGTTACGAAGTTCTCGCAGCCCCTCAAGTTCGCCTTCAGTCCTTGAAAGGGCTGGATCAGAGCTTCTTGGACATTCCGCTCGGAATTCGTCCGCAGTCGGTTGCTGAGCGGCAACTCTTTGGGAATTGCGGAGTCTGGGGCGCTACGGACGACTCTTATCGGGTCGACGCTGCGGTACGTTTGCTTGTGGCCACGGGTTCGCAGACGGACCGTTCAATCGATCTCTACCGATCAGGACTCAGTGTTCCTGACACTTATATTAGCCCTTCCCAATTCAGCGACTGTGCCGTCGGTGCCACCCTCCTTTATCCATCGGACGAACAAAGGCGTCAGGCGCTCAGTCGCTTGGTGGACTCTCGAGTACGCGCGATTTCTGCGGAACTCGATCGCCAACCGGTTCCGCTGGTTCAGGGGCTCAATCTCCCTGAGAGCTTGCTCGGAGTGCAGCTTCAGGTGACCCAGACGGAGTGGCTGAATGGCCGGATTGTTCTTCACCTCACTTTCAAAGGAGTGGCGGAATGAGCCTCAAACGGAACCAACACTCTCTCTTAGGCTCCATAATCGCTGCTTTGGCGGTCATTTCTTCTATTTCGAATTCCC
>CANMSW010000275.1 GCA_947500275.1 Bacteriovoracaceae bacterium
GGCCCGATGCGAACCTGGTCAAGCTCTTGAACCGCCTGAATCTGATCGGCATTGAGTAGGGTCGGGGGAGCTTCTTTACTGGCGTCGGATCGTCGCTTCCACTCTCGCGCTTCTTTCTTGGCAGTGCGAAGACCCAAGACTGAGGCAGGAACGGCTGCTTGAAGAATTTCCCCTAACGGCGCCCGGTAATATTCCGAGGCCCAGCGACACAGCGCCAGAGTGTCGTTGGTCAGAACAGGCTCATCGGCTCCAATCTCTGATATTTTTTTCAGACGCTTGGGATCGAAGGAGGGCGCAAGCTCGCTCAACGGCTTAGGCCGCTCGACTACATACGCGTGCGTCGAGACCCGGCCGAATGGGACTTTCACCCAACTTCCAACTTGAATTTTCTTCTCCCAACCTCGGGGCAGCAAGTAGGTAAAAAGCCCATCGAGCGGGCGCGGTATTGCTACCGACAGGATCCACGAATCTGAGGAGTCACCTGGGTCACTTATGGGTTCGTCCGTGGTTTTCTGATCCATCTCAATCGGACCCACTCATCTCAAGCAATCGATATATCGGTCGATCGCGGCGCGCTGTCCGGAGCTGAGCTCCTCTCCGGCTTCGGTGTAGGCGATTCGGGAATCCGATTTGAAAAGCGTCTGGAATCCGGTTTCGGTGATCTGAGAAACTTCATGAAAGTCTTCGCGCGCCATCAATTGCAAGCTGACTGCGGCGCCGCCGAGAAGCCCGGCAGCCTTCGGAGTGCTTTCTAGAATCCATTGACGCGGGAATGGGAAGTCCGCAACGAGCTTGGGCCACTTCAATTGGAGGATGAGTCTTTTATCAGCGCGGAACGTTTCGATCCGCTGCGGGGCAAAAGTATCTTTCTCAAACCAAAAGCTACCCTCGCCGCTCTCGCGACCCACCACCCACGATGCCTGTCCATCAATCCTAGCCATGCGGGTTTTTTCGGCCGCTTGTCGCTCAGCCTCAGTCTTCCAATCTTCGATGAGTTTTCTTTCAGGAATCACCGGGATCGCCAGCGCTTGAATCTGCGCCATCACTGCTGTTGATTGTGGATCCAATAGGAGGGCGCCGAGCCGGGGCTCTCCGGTAGGCCCCGTGCCCCCCGAAAGTAACTTTTGACCCTCAATAAGAACCACTCCGGACTCATTCGTGAGCCGAATCTGAATGAAGCGCTTTTCCAGGTCGACTGCGGTGAGGTTTTTTAACTTCAGGAAACCTGTCGAGTTCTCGGCCTTCTCGCCTTCTGGATTGATTGCGATTTGAATGGTCGACTGAAGCTTCAGGAATTTAACTCCGCCTCGGCGCGAGACCATTTTTTTTACCAAGTACTCGGAGGGTGGAATCGCTGCGCCGGTCGACTCAGCTCTCGAAAAGGCGCCAACCGCGAACACGAGGACGATCCCAAACTCTAACCAACTCCGTCTTTTCATCGCTGCACCTCGAGAGCCGAGTGAGTCGCGCTCCTCAGCAATTAAAAAGGGCGGAACGGTCTAACCGCCCACCCTTCATAAATTAACCTTTTTCTCTCGAAGGCAACAGCTAGGTAATGGATCTACCGAGCGATTCCTTAACCCTTATAAGCGATGGGAATGGTGACGCCCTTCCTCGATCTCAACTTCTGACTGGCATGAAATGCAGAGGATAGCCGAGGGGCGGGCCCGCATCCGCGCTTCCGAAATCTCATCGCCACAGCGCTCACAGTCACCAAAAGACCCCTCCTCGATGCGCCGGAGGGCATCTTGAATGTGCCAAAGGTCGTCCCGTTCCTTATTCTTGATTTTTAAAGTCAAGTTTCGGGTCGTTTCCGCAGACGCCAGATCGATCGAATCGGAGTAGCCCGTGTCATCGTCGAGCAACTCCACCGTCGTGTGATGGAGATCCGTGGTAATCTGTTCTCTGCGGGCCAAAAGGTCGGCCTTGAAGCTATCTAGCTTCTTCTGCTTCAATGTCATAGGTGGCCGGGCGTTTAACCAGGATGAAATTTCATGTCAAACCGCAATTTATTAATTCGATATCAAGCCCCTGCCAAGCCAAGACCAGGTTCAAATTTCGGCTTTTTTAGCGGGTTTTTACCCCTTTTCCTGATCGCGCTCACAACCGAGTATCTTGCATCACGTGATATTTTTGCCTCCGACTTTCAGTCGCCCCGGACCATGGCTCTAGGAGGCGCTGGCCGCGCCGGCCCTCTCTTGAACGACGCGATTCTTCTGAACCCGTCATTTGCGGCATTTTTGAAAGAGCGGGTATCGGCCGGAGTGACTTACCAAACGTTTGCACCAACCCCGGCAACTGAGGCCCTCGGCGACTCGACCGCGGGGACCGCTGCTACCGGGAAATCTTACCAGGCATCCCTTCAAGACGGCCGCAGCCCCCTTTTTGAGGCCGGAATCTCCTATACCCACCTTGAAGGCGGTTCGATGATTCACTTCGGAGCCTCTCGAAGCTTCATTCAGCGGATGGGGTGTGGCCTTGGTGCGAAGTTTATCCGCGACAACAGCCTTGAAAGGGTGACTGGGGAAGCATCTCTATCCGCTACCGGCGTGATTACCTCCGAAATCCAAACGGCCTTAGTGATCGATAACTTGTTACAAACGCAGGAGTCTAAAGAGCAGGGCCTCTATCGGGAGTTTGCGATCGGGGCTAAATTCAACCTCATGGGAATCCTGCTTTTTTATGCTGATCCCCATTACACGCCCGAACTCCCTAAAGCCCTCGGTCGCCCGTTTGGCTATGAAGCAGGAGCCGAGTTGGTGATGTTTCAAGATATTTTTCTTCGCGCAGGTCTTTTCAAAGACTCGAAGGCACCGTCCATCGGAACTTGGGGCGACGGATGGGGCATGGGCGCGGGTTGGTTAGGGCCTAAGATATCCTTCGACTTCGGCTTTTCACGAGTAGTGGATCCGATTCCTTCGGACACTTGGAATTTCGGGGCGACGCTCTACCTTTAGGATTCCGTTTCGCGCGAAGGGCGCTTACCGAAAAATACTTTTGGTCCACCATGGATCGGATGAGGCGCGACCCATACGGGGGCTTTCGGATAGAGTTTCTCGAGGTTCTCAGTCGTCAACACGACGGAGCTCGCGCCCTCAGCCACGACTCGGCCCTCTTTCAACAGCACACAACGATCTGCCCATTCGGTCGCAAGATTCCAGTCATGAGAAACCAACAAAACTGAATGCCGTCGCTCACGGCAGAGTTTCTTTAATAGTTCACCGATCAGAGCCTGATGATGCAGATCCAGCCGGGAGAGCGCCTCATCGACCAACAAC
>CANMSW010000276.1 GCA_947500275.1 Bacteriovoracaceae bacterium
CAACATTTTAGATTTTGAAGGAAAAGTGATCGCGGGATCGCGAGATCCATCGAGTGGAAAAAGAATCCCAGCCCACGAAAGATATCAGTCACGCGGGGCACCGCCAAGTGAGTCCCTCTTAGCTCAACCCCAGGGCGGCAACACGACCCTCTCCTGCTTAGTGACGGATGCGCCGCTCGACCGAATCGAACTCCAACGACTCGCCATGATGTGCCATTCGGCCATGGCGCGCGTGATCGAGCCCTTTCATACTCCCTATGATGGTGATGCGTTGTTCGCGATCAGCGTCACGGGCGGGCCCTCCCTTCCGAGCGATCGCTCGAGTCTCGTGATGGAACTCGGCACGCTGGGTGGGCATTTACTTTGCCAAGCCGTGCATTCGAGCCTCACTGAGATTTAAGTGTGAAGTCGGCTCTCGATTACTCTGCAGATTGGACGCGTGGTTCGTACAACTGAGACGCGCGATCCTCCAGCAAGGTAGGAATGCAACTTTCTTCGACCGGAAGGTTTTCGCAAAGAAGGCGCCGCTGAATCAGGTAGTAATGAATGGCTTGAGGATCGCCAGCGTTGCACATCAAACTCGATGGATCGCATTGAGCGCGTGTCGCCGTGTCGGATGCAGTCCCCCAAAAAAACCTGCAGAACCCGCCCACGAACCCGCCCATGCGAGCCGTGACTCGCATCTGATGGTATTCATCATCGAGGCCCATTTGGTGACCGATTTCATGCGCGAGCTCACGCGGGGACCAAAACGTCGTCCAATTCGCAAAATAAGGCCCACGCGTCGGCTCCGCCTCTAAATTAACCGTGAGATGGGACTCTTGCGCCGAGCTTTGATCCACATCGAACTGGAACCGCATCTGCCTTCCAGGGCTACCCGATTCCCAAATCTCGGCCGCTTGCCGCATTTTGTTCTGCATATCACTTACTTCGGCCGCACTCACTCCGCTGACGCTCCCATTTCGAGTGAATCTCACCCGCAACCGAATCAGCGTCTGTCCCGCCGCATTCACTTCCGCATCGTAAGCAAAGGGCGCGGGATAGATTCCCATATAATTGATCGTCCCCTCGATTCTCCGATTCGCTGCCCGAGGCAAAGGCCCACGAAACAGCGCAGAAGAAGGTCGACAACTTCGATAGCTATCGCGATCAATGGTTTCCTGAAGTGCATTACACGCAAAATCAGGACCTGCGCTCTGATTGCCGAATCGTAACGTATGTAACGTATGAACCACTTCTGAACGAGTCAGTGCGCATTGCCCATTACGGGAGCGAATCCCAAGATCGTTCTGTAATTCATCCAGCGGAACGCTCGGATTATCAAAATGACAACGCCAGCTTGTCGAACTCACCCGTCTCGAAACATCCTGAAGAGTTTGCTGAAACTGACTAAACGCCCGCGCAGTCGCCTCAGGCACAACCGCCGGAATACCCGGCGGACACGTGGAGGTCTCAGCATTCCGAGGAGAGGCGTGAGTTTTCAAAATGGAAGAAGAGAGCGCCAGAAGAATAAGCGTGCCTTGCACTAGAGTTTGGTGAAGGAAATTCCTCATTCTCGTGCTCCTCTGCAGACGGTCGATTGAAGACGTGGCGCGCGGTAGATTGAGCTTTTAAGATCATTGAGGAGCGTCACTTCATGATCGCTCCGAAAGGAGTTAAAATCATTCATGCGGGCTACCGATTCGGCGGTGGTCCCCGGTTCTGGAAAACAATCTTCACGACCTGGACCGCTCGCCGAGTTATTCCGCCAAGCCATGATATAGGACAAGGACCTTCCGCCCCCCGCCCCCAAGGCACGTCCGAGCCGATCTTGATACCAAGCACTTCGATCCACCGAATCGCCAAGCGCACCCACTTCGGTGAGAGCCGAAAGTTTACCATGAGCCCGCGCCTGCTCTGCTAGCCAGCGGATCTGGCGCCCCGTCCGCTCGACAGCCTCTGAGGAGTCAAAGCCCTGGTAAGCATCGAGCCCGAAAACATCGATATAGGAGTCGCCTGGATACCCCCGGTAATAGCTTGAGGTTGTATCACTGCCCTGCTCGCTGGGCGACCAAGCAATCAGAAGCTGATGCAGATTACGAGTGCCCCGCAAATGATCGATGGTTAACCGATAAAGATCCCGATACTCCTCCGGCGTGCAATGATCCGCGCCCCACCAGAACCAACTCCCGTTCTGCTCGTGAAACGGCCTAAAAACGAAGGGAATCAGATTCCCCGACGAATCTCGGAGCGAGTCCGCAAATTGAGCAAACTGATCCAACTGCTCGAGGAATGCTTCCCTCGCTGGTGAACCTGCCCGAAGAACTTCGGCCACCCGAGGACGACGGGGGGCATCGCTGGACCGAAGAGACTGCTGATAGGAGTTATAATTTCCGCCCGAAACAGGATCGGCCATGTGCCAGCTCATCGTTAAGAGCTCGCCGCGCTCGTAGGCCGCGCGCATCTCGGTCCGGATTCGATTCGCTTCTCCGTCGTTCAACTGAAAATGGGGGCGATCGCCTGCACTTTCAGGCGGCTGAACGTTGACGAAATATCTTGCATCAAAACCTGACAGCGAAGCGGGGCTTCCGGCCACACGATCGACTTGGGCGCGCCCGCCGGTTTGCAAACCGAACAAGGGACGACCCGAGTGAAGCATCAAGTTTTGATAGAGGTAAGTTACTTGAGTCGAGGCTGCTGGGTCGCTCGGGCGAACGGCGGCAAGAACGGGGTCGGCTGCTGCTAAGGATGAACCGGCCAACGGGATTGTTGTGGCGCAGGTGTCTGGGCACATATCCTGAGCGAGAGCGGATGGGCTCGTCACCCCGAGAAGAGAATACGCCAGGCAATAAGAAACCCATCCCACGCTCGTGTGGGTTCGCCGGCACTGCGGTTTTTTGGGAATCCCCCTCATCTCCGAAAGCCCCCTGGCTCCTCTGATTCTGACTTAGAATTCTTCAAACTCGAAGGAGAACCGCAAGTGGGATCAAGGAGGGGTGGGAGGGTCAAAAGCGACCCGGACTCCAGGAAGCGTAAACACGCAATTTAGACCGAGATGACCAGTAAGCGAGGCTTTTCGAAGTGCTCCGTCCCCGGAGTTTCAGTCCCCGGAGATTCATCGGGGTACCCTAGGTGCTCCGTCCCCGAGCTTCATGAATCAGCTCTGTCTCATCGGGCGCCGAGGCACATCCATCCATGGATTCCTTGCGCCCCTTCGGGGCTGCGCCTTCCATGGCGCTAGAGGCCTCTTCACCCGATGAGACAGAGCCGCTTCATGAAAGATCACCG
>CANMSW010000277.1 GCA_947500275.1 Bacteriovoracaceae bacterium
CAAGTTGTCGTGACGCCTGAGGGCCTCAACTTTGAGGACCAACGAATCGTGCAGTTCGTCATGAAGGCCGACGCAGCGGGAACTGCAGACGCCTCCTATGAGTTAAAATCTGAAGACCTCGACGAAGAGGGGCTCCGAATTAAGTCGCTCTTTGATGCGCTTACTCAAGCGCGTGAGAAAGCAGAACTTCTACGCGCAAAAGCGAAGGCGCGGGATGAAAGTGGACAACCTCTCCCCTTCGACGGCGTTCTCGCCATCCAAGCGGATCAACGGGTTCGCTATGAAACCATCCGCCGGATCATGTACACCGCCGCCGCGGCTGGGTATAAGACCTTCCGATTCTTAGCGATGAGCCAAGAAGGTTAGAATCCTTCCCTTGATCCCAGCAGTAAAACGAGTTTACCTCCGATGACATGGCTTCCTCGCTTCTTTTCTTTCTCTCTCTTGTCTGCCTCAGGCTTCTCGGATCAGACGCCGCAGGACTTCTCCATGAATTTCAATTTCATTCGCTCGTCGAGTTAGGCCTCATTGGAGGTCTCATTCGGGACGCCTTCATCGCCTTTCTTCCGTCCACCCTGATGTCAACCCTCCGATCGAGTCGTTTTCCAAAGGTCACCCTCGGAGTGGAGATCCTACTGATTCTGCTGTTCTGGAGCATCTGCGCTGCTAATGCTGGCAATATTCTATTTTTCGGGAGCCCCTTGAGCCTAAAGGTTGTTCAAGCGGCCCATGCTGTCGCGTGGGACATTCGAGAAACCGTTTTAGGTTTTTTTCGGCACCCGCTCTTTCTTGGTAGTTCGCTTCTGCTGGTTTTGAGCCCTTTTACAAAAATTTGGGTGCGCCCGCGCCCCTTCATTCGCCCTCGAGCTCGAATCCAATCAGGACTTACATTAGTTCTTCTCTTTCTTTTTCAGCAGATCCCCGTCTGGAGCCGAACCGAGGTTCGGGGCTCGATCCTTTCTGATCAGCCCGTACTCACTTGGTCGATCGACCTCTCAAAAGCCGCCCGACAAATCTCAGGTCAAAAAGACGTCCAGAATCAGGCGACACGCAGAGATAGCTGGCGGGAGGATCTCTCTGAGTTTCGTCGAAGGGAATGGCTCCCCAAAGCTGGCTCTCGCTCTGACCCTGACAGTACAACTGAAGAACTTCGGAAAGCCTTCGGCCTCGATCCGCATCGCGCTCCCAATATTCTTTTTGTCGTCTCTGAAAGTGCCCGAGCACTCGAGTTTCTGAAGGCGCCCCTGACCAACCAGACCCTTTATCCTGAGCTCCACGCGCGGCTCGCCAGGAAAGGAATCACCTTCGAAAAAACACTCACCTCCGCATCCTGGACGATTCACGGACTCTATCAGCTCCTTTGTGGTCGCTTCGATGCCTTCGATGGGGCTTCGGTTTATCGCTCTTCACCCTACCTTCAGGAAAAATGCCTGCCCGCTCTTTTGGGAGACGCAGGCTATCGAACCTACTCTCTGCGTGCGTACCATCGTTACTTTGATGGAGCTTTCGTCTTTGAGTCTTCACACGGGATTCAGAATTTTCTGGATCGAACGACATTCTCACCGAGAACCCCTGCAGAATCGATCGATGCAAACGAATGGGGTATGGCAGATGAGTTCTTCTTTCCCCGCGTTTTTGAAAAACTTCAGGAGCTCTCCTTAGACGATCGGCCTTTCTATGCCTATATTCTACCCGTCGGCGGCCATGCCCCATGGAAACCCTCCCAAAACTTCGCGCTTCCTCATGATCATCAAAAGTTCTTTCCAAGCGATGATCCCTATATCGGATTTTTGACTCGTTTTCGCGCGTTTGACTCTGCGCTCTCGAGCTTTATTGATCATATCGACCAGGAACCGCGCCTTAAAAACACGGTGATATTCGTCATTGGCGATCACGGCACGAGAATTCTACCGCAGAACCATACGCTCAATCCCGTCCAGACTGAGTTCCTCATCTCGCGCGTTTTAGGAGCGGTCACGAGCCCCGGGATGACCACTTCAGTTTCATCGAAACTCCCCGTCCACCAAGTTGATTTTCCGCCTCTTGCGGCCCGTCTTGCTGGGGTCAAAGAAACCCCAAACGATTGGATGGGAGTCCTTCCTGTCACGACACATGGAAAAGAGATCAGGCCCGTAGCAGGAACACCCTGGATGGACCAAGGCCCCTGGGGGGTACGGTACCAACTCGCGGACAGAGTATGCCTCTCCGAGCCCCCGGGTTCTCAGCTCGCTCGGGAGCATCGACTTCGATGTCATTCCTTAAAAGAAAGCGACGACCCGCTCCTGAATCCGGCGCTTCCTGAAATCGAAGAAGATCCAGAAATGACTCGAAGAATCCAGAGATTCATTCAAGCTTCAGATGCACGAATCATCAACGGCGGATTAGAGACACGGAAGAGATTCATCCGTCCGTCTTCAAGCTCCGCTTTCCCCGAAGCTGGCGATGATAAGTAATGGCGAACCGGTGGGCCTCATCCCGAATATGCGTGAGCAACTTATAAGCGGGCATGTGGGGCAATAAGGGGATCGGATTTTTCCGGTTCGGGATAAAGATTCGCTCGTTCGATGACTTCACTTCGGTCGACTTAAAATCGCTTTCGGTCCGAGCCTTTGCTAAACCGACTACCGGCACCCAGCCCATGCCAAGCTCATCTAAGATAGCGACTGCTTGCGCGAGCTGCCCCTTGCCCCCATCGACCACGACTAAGTCCGGAAGTTCCTCGTCCTCGTTCGCAAAACGCCTCCCGAGTACTTCCTTCATCGAGGCAAAGTCGTTAGCACCGATCACGGTCCGAATCTTATATCGGCGATAGAGGTTCTTATCCGGGGCACCATCCACAAAAACAACTCGTGAAGCCACGGACTCCTCACCCTGGGTGTTCGAGATATCATAACACTCGATTCGAGATGGAAGCTTCTGAAGATGCAGCTTCTCTTGAATTTCCTCGAGCGCTTCGATTCCATGACCTCCGGCCTTCTTCACTTGCTGCTCAAGCGCGTAACGAGCGTTCGCGCGCGCTACGCCCATCAACTGTTTCTCAGAGTCGGTTTCGGCCTCATGAACTCGCGCCCCGACGAGCCCGCCCAAGAGTTCTGGATTTTCTGGCGCGAAAGGCACCAAGATCTCGGACGCTGGTGCCATCCCTTCGGTGCGGCCCGGATCGGCGTTTGCTTCAGGTTCAATCCCTTCCGCGCTGATCGCCCCTTGGAGGAAGTAATATTGGGAAAGGAACTCTTCGAGGAGCTCACTCTCGGGCTG
>CANMSW010000278.1 GCA_947500275.1 Bacteriovoracaceae bacterium
CTCTTGAATCCGCATCATCCCATCGATGCCGTACTGCCAAGTGACCCAGGAACCCGCGAGCAAAAGCAAAATTCCAGCGTGGGCGAGAAGAAAGGCCGTGTGGTGTTTTTTCCAAGGCCAACGGCTCACAGCCGTCACGAAAATGTTCACGCCCAGCAAAAAGAGCAGCAGGTAAAACCATGCCGACCGATAGACCCAAAATTGAGCCGTAGGCGTATCGGTTTCAGACTCGATCACGGTGGCCGCAATCATGGCGATCGTCAGGCCACTCATCACGACCACTGCAAGTTTCAACGAAGCAAAAAAATAAAAGAGCCGTTCGGCGGAAAAATAGTAGCGCCGCTCGAGCGGACCGGAACTCTTTGGTTTCACCAAAACGCTGGGCGACTCCATCACGGCTCCCTTCAAATCGTTTTTCTCTCGATCAAAAAATCAGGTGCGAGCCATCGCTGGGAGTTCCATCGCTATCGCTCCACCTAAATCAGGGAGAGCATCTCCCTGCTGAGCTAAAGCCACGCCCGCCAACTCCAAAACGCGACGCTGAACAAAGCGTTCTCTTTGAAGCATATCTTTCGGAAGAGTTGCACCAGCCGCACGATCCTTCTCATCAAAAATGCGATCGTAAATGCCTTTACGGAAAAGGCCGGCATTTCGGCCCACCGCAAAACGAGCCATGCGGCGTAATTTTTTTGCGTAGAACCAACCTTGGCGCTGACGAGGCCCGGTCAGATCAACCAAGAGTTCCACTTGTTGCGGACATTCGCGACCAATCGCCTTGCCACTCGTGGTTTTGAAGAAAACCGCCGCATCAGGATAAGTCAGGACGACTTTCTGGCGGAGCGATTCGATATCATAAACCATCCCGTGCGACGACAGGACCACGAGCACACGGCTGACGTTAGGCACCTTCGCAGCCCGGATACGCTCCTGATCTTTCAGAATTTTCATCGACAAATCCGTTTCGGGATCCGTTCCCAAAACTACCGATTCGATCACGTTAGAAACCTTGGAATGGGTCGCGCTCATCACAGATGCCTCACTCGTTATTTTCGTCAGTTTTCGACTTCTGACGAACTTGCTCGCTTCAATTCTTCGATTACCTTTGGGTGTAGCAGAACTTTCTCAAGGGATCAAAGATACGCAACGCCAAGTTCATGACATCCGGAACATTTAACCCACCTAAGAGCCGGCTCCGAAAGTTCCCTCGGTCCCCACGAACCCGCAACATTGACACCCCAAGTCCAGATCCGGAGACTGAAGGAATGGCTCAAAACTCATCGCACCCCACTGTGGAATCGACCGTGGCAACGACTCTGGACCCGTCTGCATGGAAGGAAGTCCGAATCGCGGCAAGGAAGCTCCTCTCAAAAGAACTCACCCCTCGGATCGAGGAGAGTGAAAACACGGGGGTTTTCGCCCACGAAGTGCTCAAAAAAATGGGCGCAGCCGGGCTCGCAGCCCCCATGCTCCCCGAGCCCTACGGCCTAGGGGACCTCATGGCACAAACCCTGATCGCTGAAGAAATGGGTGCCCTTTCAAGCGGCTTTGGACTTTCTGTCCTCGCCAGCGTTTGTTTGTTTGGAGCGAACGTCGGTCGGCATGGGACCGAAGAACAGAGACAGAAGTACCTTCCGGGAATCGCATCGGGAGAGAAAATCGGGTGCTGGGGACTCACGGAGCCCGCCACGGGGAGTGACGCGCTCTCGATTAAAACCCGCTGCCAGAAAGACGGAGATCACTACGTCCTCAATGGATCGAAGACTTTCATCACCAACGCGCCGATTGCTGACTTTTTCATCGTGGTCACCCGCGAATACGGTGCCGACGGAAAACCGATCGAAGGATTTCAAGGAGGCACCGCTTTCATCCTCGAACGCGGAATGCCTGGCCTTAGGACCGGAAATCCCTTCCATAAACTCGGTCACTGGAGCTCCCCGACCGGAGAGGTTTTCCTAGAAAACTGCCGAGTGCCTGCCAGTGCGGTCTTAGGGACCCCAGGCGGAGCATTCGGGGACATGAAGTACTCGCTCGATGTCGAAAGAGGCGTCTTTGGCGGCCTTGGCACGGGTCTCATGCGCTTCTGTCTTGAAACGGTCGTTAAGTACGGCGCGCAAAGGAAACAATTCGGTGTTCCCCTCCTTGAGCACCAAATGATTCAGGAAAAAGTCGCTGAAATCTCGGCGCGCTTCGAACTGATCTCGGCCTACCAAAACGCAGTCATCACGAAACTGATGCGAGGCGAAGGCGCCAACAAGGAAGCGGCCATCCTCAAAGTGATGGGATCGCGCTTTGCCAACGAAGTGGCCGACGAAGCGGTGCAAGCGCTCGGCGGTTACGGATACATGCGCGAATACCAAGTGGAGCGTTGCCTCCGCGATGCCAAGCTCTATGATATCGGCGGCGGAACGAGTGAAATCCAGAAACTGATCATCGCTAAGCAAACGATCCGGGAGATCCTGACCCATGGCCACTCTAGCTGATTCGAATCGCCAAAGATCCGAAGCCCTGCGAAATCGCAAAAAAGCATTAGAAGGCATGGGTGGTGCGGAAGCTATCGCCAAACAACATGAAGCCGGCAAACTCACAGCCCGCGAACGAGTGAACTTACTCTTCGATGAGGGGTCTTTTCAAGAAACAGGGATTCTCGCCACGCACCAATCGAGCTCCCCAGATATGGTCGGAAAAATCACTCCGGCCGACGGGGTCATTACTGGAATCGGGAAAGTTCACGGCCGTCCTACTTGTGTGGTCGCTTACGATTACACTGTGATGGCAGGGACCATGGGCGAAGTCGGCGAGAAGAAAGTCACAAGGATGAGGGAAATGGCTTTAAATGAGCGCCTGCCCATCATCTGGCTACTAGACTCCGCTGGTGCTCGCGTGCAAGAGGCTGCCGGGGCGCATTTTGCTGGAACGGGCAAACTCTTTTTCGACCAAGTCATGCTCTCGGGCGTCGTACCCCAAGTGGCCGCCATCATGGGCCCCACTGCCGCGGGAACCGCCTATATCCCAGCCCTCGCCGATTTCGTTCCTATGGTGAAGGGCACCTCATCAATGGCGCTTGCGGGCCCCCCGCTTGTGAAGGCTGCGATCAACGAGGACGTGACCACCGAAGAACTCGGTGGGTCCTCGGTTCATTGCAAGGTGAGCGGAGTCGCGGATCTAGAAACCCAAGACGATCGCGAGTGCATCCACGTCATCCGTAACTACCTTTCGTTCTTTCCTTCGCACTCAGGGCTCAAACCTCGAAGAAA
>CANMSW010000279.1 GCA_947500275.1 Bacteriovoracaceae bacterium
CCGCAAGAAGCGAGTGAACGACCGGTTCCTTAATGTCGTGACTCAGGATGTGAAGCAGCTTTTTTCGCCACTCATTCTGCTTCTGCGCTTTTAACTTTTCATCCTCCGACTGTCTCAAGAGCTTGGACCAGGCTTCAGAGATGATCTTAAATTGGTAAGTGGATAGCCCAAAAATAGTAATGTCGAGAATTTCACGTAGAACGATGAGACCTGGCTCCTTCATTCGCTTGTGTGCGTACCAAGTATCGACAAATGGAAAGAGGGGCAAAGAGAGCTGCCAAAGACAGAGCAGCGCTGCGGCCACGGTTGTTCTTGGATGAATCCCGCTAAACATCATGAGCGCCAAGATAAACTGAGGGATCGCAACGAGATTGATATGGGACGTTGGACCAAGGAACGAGCAAATCCACACCGAAGCGCCCGCATTCCCGAGCTGGGAGATCACATTCAACCCATAAGCCGGGATTCGAGAGTTCCTAAACCAATGAGGCGCCCCAATCAGAAAGAGAAGGAGATTAACAATAACAGACACTTTCAAGTTGAATTCTTGCGGAGTGAAGTAAAGCGAGAAACAAAGAGTGACAACGCAGTAAACGAGCGCAAACTTACGAACATAAAACTGCCGATCCGGACTCGTCCATTGAGATGCGGGCTGAACCATAGCTTTTATTGTAACGGGAGAACCCGGAAAGTTTCACGCCCCTAGTCGGACTCAATAAAAATTGAGTGGCACAACGCAAGGCGCCGACTAGGGTCTAATTACAAAATCATGAACGACCCTGGCGACTTCCAAAAACCGAGAATCCTCTGGATCGAAGACGACCTTCGGTACGCCAAACTCCTGCAGCTTGAACTCCGCCACCTCTTCGATTTTACAGTTTTTAAAACGATTGAAGGTGAGGCGTCCCAGCAAATCACAGGCAGCCATCCCTTTGACGCCGTAATGATCGATATGCACTTGGGCGATGGCCGCAAAGGCGGATCAGAGTTCCAAGCCCTCCGTACCCTCGGCTATGACGGCCCCGTTTTTATCCTGAGCAACGACGAAACCGTGACCTCAAAGCTCCAAATGCTTTCACTCGGCGTCGACGACTACCTTTGGAAAGTCATGGCTACACAAGAACTCGAGCTGCGCATGAATAACGTCATTCAGCGCTATCGGACAAAATTTCGTCCTGTCGCCTCGGGTTCCGCAATCCCTCCAGGACCGTATCGTGAACATGAACTGGACGGACTGGAAATTCAGGTCGATCGCCTGACCGCTAGCCTCAAGAAGACTCCACTTGAGCTCTCAAAAATCGAATTCAAAATACTCTTAGTCCTGCTCAGAAATCACCCTAGCCCAACCGAGCTTCCTCACTTGAAAAAGGAAGTCTGGGGACAAGGATCTGTCGAATCAGGCACGATCAGTACCTTCTTGTGGAAGCTCAACAAGAAGACTCAAGGCTGGGGATATCGCATTATTCGAGCCGGAGAAGAAATCCTTCTTCGCGCCCACTCGGCCGAGTAGCCCTACTCTCAAAGCCCTTGTGCTTTTCGAATCGCGTCCACTATTTCGCGGACCGCGCCCCAGCCACCATGCGTCTCGGTGACATAATGGCAAACGGACTTCACCTGCTCAACGGCGTGGGGAACGGTGGCACTAAATCCGACTCGCTCCAGGACGGGCATATCGAACAAATCGTCACCCATGAAGGCCATCTCTTCAGCCGCCAAGCCGGTCGCCGCGATGATCTTGTCGAACGCCTTGATTTTGTCTTCATCGCCTAGAAAGACGAACGGGATTTTGAGAAAGCCCATGCGCTCGCGCACGTCCTTCGAATCGCCCCCGCTAATGACGGCGATTTGAATTCCCGCTTTCATCAGAAGCTTGAGCCCGTAACCGTCTTTCACGTGGAAATGGCGGGTCCAGCCATGCCCTTCCAACCAGAACACCCGGCCATCCGTCATGACCCCATCAACATCCAAGGCCAGCAGCTTGATTTTCTTCAAGCGCGCCTGAATATCAGGGGTTTCGAGTAGTTTTCCTGCAAGCGTCGCCGAACCAGAGAGCATCCCAGGCATCATGATGAAAGTCTTCCTCTCGATATCTTATTTCAGGCCCCGAAGTTTTCAGGGAAAGGGAGAAGCCGAGGCATTCCGGCCATCGTTTCGCGAATTAAAAGCATCTGTTTGATGAAGGGTCCTACCAAATCGAGCGGCATCGCATTGGGCCCATCGCTCTTCGCTTTCGAAGGGTCAGGGTGACATTCGAGGAAAATCCCATCCGCACCCGCCGCCATCGCAGAACGCGACAAAGTTTCGATGAATTCCCGACGCCCGCCCGTGCTGGACCCACCGCTGCCAGCCCCGGGGCGTTGCACGGAGTGGGTCGCATCATGGATGACGGGCACGCCGTAGCTCTGCATGATCGGAAAGCTCGTCATATCGACCATCAGCGTGTTGTAGCCAAATGAAGCGCCACGCTCAGTGAGGGTCAGCCAATCGGGATTCGGATTATGAGCATGCAAGTAGGTTGCTTCGACTTCGCGAACCTTCGAGATGATATTCTTCGCATCCCAGGGGGCAAGAAACTGCCCCTTTTTCACGTTCAGTCTGCGCCCATGCTGAAGCGCAGCTCGAGCGCCCGCTATGACCATATCGGTTTGCCGACACAAAAATGCGGGGATCTGAAGGTAGTCGGCGACTTGAGCTACGGGGTCCGCTTGATCTGGCGTATGGAAGTCCGTGAGGATCGGTAAGCCTGTCTCCGCCTTCACGCGTGCCAGGAGCTTCAAACCCTCTTCCAGACCAGGGCCACGGAATCCATGGATCGAGGTCCGATTTGCCTTATCAAAAGACGACTTGAAGTAGAGCTTGATGGGCAAACCGCCCAACTGGTGCTTGAGCTCTTTTGCCGTTTCCAGAACCAAAGCCTCATCTTCAATCACACAAGGCCCCGCGATCACCGTCATCGCCGAATCAAAGCCCTGCTGCATGGCATTCAATAAACCCATTTTCGTACTCCTCGTGCCACGACTTCAAGAAGCGTGGACTTTAATATCATTAAACGCCAGGCAGCGCGCGCTGCAGTCCCCGGCCCGCCTCTTTCGATGCCTGAATGAACGCACGGAAAAGAGGATGGGGTGAAAGCGGCTTACTGAGAAATTCAGGGTGAAATTGGCATCCCAAGAACCAAGCGTGCCCAGGGATCTCCACCATCTCCACAAGCTCGGTGCCGGATTCCGCGTGAATCCCCTTGCCACAAACCA
>CANMSW010000280.1 GCA_947500275.1 Bacteriovoracaceae bacterium
CGTCCTCGTCTGGACGCCTGGCCCATACGCTTTGACGTTATCGCCCGAATTCACAAAGGCAGTCCGAGCTCTCTACGCCGGCTTTTACTTAGGTGATACGCAATCCTTCGAGTCCGCCCTAAGAACCCTCGGTGTCTCCGGCGCGAGGCAGACTCTCGAGAAACACTTCGGACTCGATGGTCAGACTGCCGTCGTCTTCAATCTGGCCGACTTCGAGCGGACGTTTGCCGAAGCATTTGAGTCGTGTGCTGCATCAGGCGATAAGATTTCACCCGAATTTGCGGCACTGGGTCTGATGCTTCTCACTCTCTATGAAAATCTAGGCACTTTAAACCACCCCTTGGACGTCCGTGCGGCCTTTCATCGTGCCTACTCCTCAAAAATGGGAAGCTCTTCAAAATGAGAATCCTCATCATCGGCGCCACCGGATTCATCGGAAACCGAATTCTCAAAAGTCTGATCGAAAAACCGCTCGACCCTCAACAGGCTGTCATTGCTCTTACGCGCTCCAGTGCACCTAAGACGGAGTCTACGGCTGTCGAGTGGCGTTCTTGTGATCTGTTTTCACTGATGCAAACCGAAGTGGCAGTCCGGGATGCCGATGTGGCCATCTACCTCGTTCATTCCATGCTTCCAGCCGCACGCTTAAATCAAAGCTCTTTCGAAGACACCGATCTCATTCTGGCAGACAACTTCGCTCGTGCTTGTCGCAAAAATGGGGTTAAGCGGATCATCTATATGGGAGGACTCATCCCTCCCACAGGTGCCCTCTCGGCGCACCTCAGGAGTCGACTTGAAGTGGAGCACGCGCTGGCCGCATACGGTGCAGAAGTCACCACTCTTCGCGCCGGACTCGTCCTCGGATCCGAAGGATCGTCGTTCCAAATCCTTGCCCAACTTGTAAAAAAGCTTCCGGTACTCATTTGCCCAAGCTGGACTCGAAGTACGACCCAACCGGTGGCGGTCCCTGACGTCATTCAACTCGTCCGATATGTGATTCAGAAAGAATCGCTTGAGCCAGGACCTTATGATATCGGCGGCCCTGACCGACTCTCTTATCAGGAACTCATGGAGTTCACGGCGAAAGTCCTCGGGCTTAGGCGTCGGTTTTTTTCTTTATCGGTTTTCTCGCCAGGACTCTCACTGCTCTGGGTGCGTTTTATCACTGGGGCAAGCCGTAATCTCATCACTCCGCTGATCCAGAGCCTTAAACACGAGATGGTTGTCCAGAATCGGAAACTTTTGGACCAAGTCCCCTTTTCGATGACCGGTCTCGAAAGCGCACTTCGAGAGGCGCTTCGCGGCATTAAACCCACACTTCGAACTTCCACGCGCGCGCGTGCTCAGCAATTGAAAATCAAAAGGGATGTACGCTCCATTCAACGCCTTCCGTTACCCCAAGGCCGTTCAGCTGCCTGGATGGCGCAAGAATATTTCCGCTGGCTCCCCCGTAGCTTAGCCCCGTTGATATTAGTGACACCGAATACGAGGGGTGAGACGGCCTCAGTTTTCTGGGAATTTCGTTTTCGATTTTTTCCGTGGCCGCTCTTGATTCTCAAAGAAGCCCCTGAACGAAGCACGAGCGATCGAACACTGCTGAGAATCGTCGGAGGGGTCTTGGTTGCGAAAGACTCCAGTCCATCAGCGCGCTTAGAGTTTCGGGAAGTTTTAGGCGGCTCGCACGCGCTCGCCGCGATTCACGATTTCAAACCCAGGCTACCGTGGCCGATCTATAAGTTCACTCAGGCCGTGGCGCATCTTTGGGTCATGAACCGCTTCCGCGCACACCTCTCGGAAAAACCAATTTAGGTTTTTACAGACCAGGTCGTTCCCTGCGGCGAGTCCTTGAGAACAATTCCGCGCGTTTCAAGGTCCTTTCGGATCTGATCAGCTTCGGCAAAATTCTTGGCTGCACGCGCTGCCAAGCGCTGCTGGATCAACGACTGGATCTCTTCGTCTGACGGTCGCCCCTCGGACGATTTTCCAGCCAGTTTGAGTCGAGTCGACTCCAAATCCTTCAACGCCTTCTCGGGTAATAACCGCCCAATCCCAATCACACTGCCAATATCTTCATCGATAATTTTCAGTAACTCTTGCGCCCCCAGTACTGCAGACGGAGTTCCCTGCGCCAGGGGCTCCGCAAGGGTGCGGTTGAATGAACGAATCAGAGTAAACAACGAAGCAAGAGCTCCCGGCGTATTCAGATCGTTTGAGTAATGATCATCAATTTCTCGCCGCGCTTGTTCGCACTCGGCAATGAAAGACCCCCACGCCCCCTCGGCACGAAGGTCGGCTGCCGCGCGCTTTACCGACGAAAGTTCCAAGGCCTTTTGCTTCGCCTCGTAAATCCGCGAAAGAGAGCTCATGGCGTTTTCGATTAACTTCTCATCAAAATCGATGATCGACCGATAATGAACACTCAAGAGCAGGTAACGGGCCATTTCGCCGCCATAGGTGGAAAGGAAATCCCGCGCGCTGAATACGTTCCCGAGGCTTTTCGACATCTTTTCTTTAGAAAGAGTGAGGAACGCATGATGCAACCACACCTTCACAAAAGGCGCATGACCTGAGGCTGCTTCACTCTGCGCAATTTCGTTTTCATGGTGGGGGAAAACCAAATCCTCGCCGCCATGGTGCAGATCGATTTGATCGCCCAACCATTTGCTCGACATCGCCGAACATTCGATATGCCAGCCAGGTCTCCCTTTACCCCAGGGACTATCCCAAGCCGGCTCGCCAGGCTTCGCTGGCTTCCAAAGTGCGAAGTCGAGCGGATTTCTTTTTTTATCGGAGATCTCCACTCGCGCGCCAGCAACCAGTTCATCAATTTGCTTGTGGGAAAGCTTCCCGTATCCGGGGAACCGGTTGATCTCGAAGAGGACTTCTCCATCGGGGGCAACGTAAGCGACACCATTTGCGATAATCCGCTGAATGAGCGCAATGATTTCTGATATATGCGTCGTCACCGAAGGCTTATGGGTGGGCTCGAGCATTCCAGCCATCGCATAATCCCGCTCCGCCTCGATCGTGTATTTCTTTGCGACTTCCTCAGGCGCTAAGCCCTCTTCGTGACCTTTTTTTATGATCTTATCATCCACGTCCGTATAATTTCGGACGTAGTTCACTTCATAGCCCGCGCGCTTCAGGTAGCGAAAAGTGAGGTCGGCAACCAGGCCGCCCCTTAAGTTTCCGATATGGATCAACCCGTAAACAGTGGGCCCACACGAGTAAAAGGAAACCTTGCCTGGA
>CANMSW010000281.1 GCA_947500275.1 Bacteriovoracaceae bacterium
CCGCGAGGGACAGATCCCCACTCTACCCGTGAGTATGGGAGAGGGAATTACGCGAAAACAAATCACGATCTGGGGGTTAGCGTACATCGGAATATCACTCATGGCCCCTCTGTTTCTACCTGTGGGGAACATCTATCTCATCTCTGCTGTAATCGTGGGTACATGGGTGGCAATCGAACTTTTTAGGTTCTGGCGAAAGCCCGAGGGGAAATCGTGGCTCCGCTTCTTTCTCAGTATCAACTTTAGCTTAGTCGCCTACATTATGCTGATTGTAATCGATCTCTGGTTTGTTTACGCAATTCCGAGCCTTACGCAATAATCACGGTCTCTTAAAAGGAAAAGCCCCGCGCCTCTTTCAAGGTGCGGGGCTTTTCCTTTTTCAAAATACCTCAATCACTGATGGTGATGGAAAACCGCTTCTTCGAGCCGAGGGTCCTTAATTGCGACCACGTTATTCTTCGAGAGGAAGCGGGTCACAATGAAACCGAAGAGCCCCACGAAACCGAGGAGGGTTCCTGCCTCAATCCAGAAGCAGCGGGGACCGTCCTTGTAGAACTCTGGCTGCACCACCCATAGGATGTCGATCCACTGAGCTCCCAGCATGTAGATCCCAATGTTAAACAGAATATTCTGATTACGCTTATTCTCCCGAGGAAGAAGAACAAGGAACGGGACTAAAAACTTTCCAACCAGGAGGAATATCGAAACCCAGAGCCACTGCCCTTCGAATCGGTTTAAGAAATACCCCGTCTCTTCAGGAAGGTTTGCGTACCAGATCAACATAAATTGGGAGAACCCGATGTATGCCCAAAAAGTGGTGAACGCGAACATGAACTTGCCCAGGTCGTGGAGGTGTTCCTCGGAAACTATGCCCTCAAGTAACCCGCGACGTTTTAGCGTCACGGTTACAACTGCCGTAAGGGCAAGAGTCGAGTAGAAAAGACCTGCAAAACAATAAACGCCGAACATCGTACTGAACCAATGAGGATCCAAAGACATCAACTGGTCAAAAGATGCCATCGTGAAAGAGATTGCAAACAGGATCAAGAACGCTGGTGCGAGCGCCTTATTCTTGAAAGTTAGCGCTACTCCACCTTCACTATCCTGCTTCAAAGAGTTACCGACCATTTTCCAAGCAAAGAAGAACCAAACGGACATCGCAATCACGTTCCGGATAAGGAAGAACGGAACACTGAGGTATCCCGCCTTACCTTCAAGAACGATATCCCCCTGTACGTGCTCGGCATGACTCCAATGGTAAATGTCGTGAACCCCGAAACCGATCACTAAGAAGGTCAGGATTGCCACCGGCAAATACGACGTAAAAGACTCGGCCACTCGGCGAAGCGGCGCACTCCACATCGCTCCCGTGAGCCACTGAATCGCGGCGAAAAACAGACCACCGAGAGCAAGACTCATAAAGAAAAAGTGATTATGAAGAAAACTTGCCCAAGCACGGTGAGAATCCACTTTTAGACCTGCGCCAAAAAGAGCAAACCCTATGACCGCCAGAGCAATAAAACTAATGCGCAGCGAAGAAGGAACTTCCCAAGGGCCTGGATTCTTAATCTCGTGAGAGTGAGACGGATGAGTAGCCATGATTAAATCCCTTCGAATCAGTTCTGTGCAGCAGCCGACTTCAAGTCTTGCTCTGTTGGAGCCTGACTACGCTGAAGCACTCGAATGTAGTTCACTACAGCCCAGCGATCGTTTTCGCTGACCTGAGCCGCATAACTCGGCATGATGTTTTGTCCCACGGTCATGACATGGAAAATCTGCCCGTCGGTGTAGTTACGAATTTTGTCTGAGTGAAGTGATGGAGGCCGCTGAAACTTTGGCACAATCGTTCCGCCACCTTGGCCATCTTCACCGTGACAGGCCTTGCAGTATGAGTTGAATACGACCTGCCCCCGAAGCAAGTTCACTTTATTGAAGGGGGCTGGATTCTTGAGCTCTTGTCCTGCAACATCAATTCCCTTCTGAAAATAGGCATAGGACTTAAAGTTCCGCGGCACGGTACCTTTGACCGGAACTCGCATTGAGCCTTCTTCCTGAGCCTTGAGCGCCGGGCTAAATGCCATGTCTGGCATATAGGTCATGTTCGGCGTCGAATGCTTCGAGCAAGAACTCAAAGATGCAGCCATTAAAACCACACTTGCAACCTGAGCAAAGCTCTTGAGTGTCAATGAGGCATTTTTCATTTCTCAGAACCAGCCTTCCGCGAAAACAGTTCGAACTTCTTGTGCTCCGACTGCCTTCAACATTTGAGTCGCCTCGCTCTCCGTGAATGCCTTAAAGCTCTGATTCGCACTCTTAGAGGGGGATCCGATGAAGATCGCAAAACGATCACGCGTAATCGATGAGTCGAAAGCACGCTTACGGGTGTTCGGCAGTCCGTTGAACAGTAACATACCTGCTACAGTGGCGAGCCCACCGAAAAGAACCGTCAACTCGAACATCACTGGCACGAACGCCGGAATCGAGAACATCGGCTTACCGCCCACATTGATCGGCCAGTCGATCGCCGAGGTCCAAATTTGAAGCAGGTTTGCGCAGAGAAAACCGGTCAAACCAGCTCCGAACGTGACGTAAGGCAATGGAGAGCGCTTCAGCCCCTGAGCCTTCTCCAATCCGTGAATAGGATAGGGAGTAAAAGTATCGAAAACTTCGTAGTTCGCTTCGCGAACTTTCTTCGTCGCCTCGAGCAAAGCGTGAGGGTCATTAAAAAAGCCCACCACGCCCTCAAGTGTTTTCCCTGATTCAGTGGTCGTTGCTGTTGATTGATTCAGCATGAATTAGATTCTCCTCGTCGTATCAGTGAAAAGTGCCCATTCCACGCTTACGCGTGACCGTGCTCTTCCCCATGATGGCTCGCCGAAGCCTCCTGATTTCTCACTTTCGTGAGATAGGAAACGACGGGTTTCACGTTCAGAACTTCCAATGCTCGGAAAGCACGCGCGTCTTTTTGAAGCTTCGACACTGCGCTTTTCGGGTCATTAATATCCCCGAATACGATCGCATCCGTCGGGCAAGTCTGCTGACACGCAGTCTTGATTTCACCATCAGCAACGCGTGCACCCTTATCCTTCGCTTGGTCTTTACCATCACGAATACGCTGAATACAGAACGTGCACTTTTCCATGATGCCGCGACTTCGAACCGAGACATCAGGGTTCCAGACCAAGTTCGCTGTGCCTTCGTAGTTCTTCCAGTGGTCGAAGAAATTGAAACGGCGCGTTTTGTAAGG
>CANMSW010000282.1 GCA_947500275.1 Bacteriovoracaceae bacterium
CATGGGCGTCATAGTGAACCGGTGGGGCCGTAAGCTCAGACTCCGGGTTGCATCCGTCATAAACGGTTATTCGTTCGTAGGGTTTGCCCTCTTTCCAGAGTGGGGGAATCGACTCCTTGATTGGTCTAGATAGGAAGTAGGGCATATAAGACTCCTGTCTAGCATGAGTAACGCAATGCGTTACGGGCGGTCAACTCTTGTCATGCTAAATTCTTGAGTGTTCAAGTGGATGATAGGATTTGTTCGACTGTCTAAGATTTGGCCATTTTTTGCCAGGATTTGGCCGCAGTCCAATTGCGTTCTTTCGAGGCGGGTGGGGCTGAAGAAGGGATGCTCGATTCAGAACATATGCATTTCGGAATCACGAGTTGACTCAAGCCCCTCACTACTCATTCCCCACCACTCAGCAGGGTTGAAAGTGACAATCGCGCCCCGGGTTCCCCAGTCCTCGCGGTCCCACAGTAGTCAGCCCCTCGTAAAATGGGTTCCGGCGCGAGCGCCAACGGGGTCGAAGCCCAACCCCTGCTTGAATGTCACTTTCAACCTCGCTGACTCTACGTGATTCTAATAGCGACCGAACTTTGCGCTCAAAGCCCAGTTCGTGAAATCCTTGGGCTGAAATTTATCGAACGGTACGTGGTGATCGTGGAGAGTTTACAAGTAGTGTACCGCGCCCGCATCAGGTGGGTTCCATTACGCGGGAAGTGACCGTGTAAATTGACTGAACGTCACGCGCTTGTGAATGGAGTGGGAAGTGCGTAGAATCCGATGGGTGCCTTCGAACATTCGACTCTCTGAGTCTGAGCAGGATGGAATTGTTGCGAGCGTCTTCGAATTGAAGGGCTGTCAACCTGTAGCCATTCATTTGTTCGGATCTCGAACGGACATGGAGAAACGTGGAGGCGATATTGACCTCTGGATTGAGCTCTCGACTTATCCCAGTGATCCTTCAAAATTAGCACGGGCGCTCCGTACGAGTTTGGAGGACCGGTTAGGCGAGCAGAAGTTTGATCTCGTCTTTTCGGGGCCGCTTGATGAAATTATGGACCCTCAATTGGCCGCTTTTCGAGAGACACTTCTTTCGACTAAGGTGACATTATGGAAAGCCCCTACCTAAAGCTTTTGACGGAGCAAATTACCCTTGTCATTGCCGCGAGGGATGCCTTTTCGCTGTCTCGGTCTCGAGCAGAGGCGATTCTTCAAAAGATTCAGGGGGAAGGCCATCAGCCGACCGTCGCTGAAAAAGAAACCTTAGAGGCCCTGACCTCTCGATTCGCTCGGCTCTCGGATATTTTGTTTCAGAGGCTGTTTCGGACTCTCGATCAAGTTGAGTTGATCGATGAGGGTACAAATATCGATCGTCTCAATCGAATGGAAAAGCGGGGCGTAATCGTCTCCGCAGAACTATGGAAAGAAGTTCGCCAACTCCGCAATTCCATTGCTCATGAATACCTCATTCAGGCTTCGGACTCAGTTGTCCTTGAGTCTATTCAGTATGGGCAAGAGTTGCTCGATACTGTCGAGCGTTTCACGCGGTACGCTCAGAGCAAAGGGTACTTGAGCTGACACCGAGGCAATGCTCACCAGGACTGGATACTATCAATAAAAAATCGAACCGATGGGGCGGACTTGGATTCTAGGGCTTAGAGAAATGGCTTTCTCATCGGTAGCACTGAGAAATATCACTTTCGCTTCTGAATATCTCCGAACTTGGGCCTCCGCTTTTTGAATTTCGCGCTTTGATGGAAAAGACGCAGTGTTCAGGCGATAGAAGGTCAGCGGGTCCGTGGTGACAAAATCAAAAAATGAACCCTTTCGGTGCTGGTAAAAATGCGGGCTTTTGAACTTTGCTCCACTGAATCGCACTTCATTTCGCCACTGATGATGAATGAGGATGCGGAGACGGGTTTCGAGACTCGCTCCCAGAATTTTTGCCAATCCGCAATCAAACACAAGGTATCTGGACTTTCCGACAGACTCTGCTTGAGGTTCGACCGAATGGATTACAAACAGATTCTCGAGAGCATCTAAGTGGTTCTGGACGCGTCGCGCTTGTGTTCCGGTCTTTTTTGCTAGCTCAGCTGTGGTCGGCACGTCCAGCGTGCAGATCAGATTCAGGAGTTCGTGCGCGAGGTCACCACTGAGTCGCCCTTGAGAGAAGGGGTGAAGGTCCTGCTCGCATAGCGTCTCCAGCCATTCGTCCCAATAATCTTTCCGAAGAGTCTCATCCCGATGGAAGCAGGCGGTCGGCATTCCACCCAATTCGGAGTATCGGAGGATTTGCTCAAGATTGACTCGGCCGTTTGTGGTTTGCTCCGACTCGGATTCGAGAGTTTCCCGGAGAGTCATCGAGTCCATATAGAGGACTGCCGCGCGGCCGGTGAGGGATTCGCGGATGCCAATTTTGCTAGAAAATTTGGTGCTTCCTGTGAGTACGAACCGTCCGGGGCGTCGGTACTCGTCCACGAGACTTTTGATTTCATCAAATAGGTCGGGGAATTTTTGGATCTCGTCAAGAATCAGAGGTTCGATCTCCTGATTCTTCAGGAATAGCTCAGGGTTGTTTTGAGCCGCTTTTCGTTGCGAAGCTTTGTCGAGTGAGATCATGCCCCCAGTCCTTCCGGGAAAGGCGAGTTCCTTCAGGAAGGTGGACTTTCCACACTGCCTTGGGCCCACGAGGCACACGACGGGCCACTGACGGAGTTTCTTCTGGAAGGCTTTCAGGAGCTGTCTGGGGCGAAGGTGGGCCATACTCATATTAAACTGGGTTAAAAGTGATTTGTCGATGCAAATTTAACCCACTTTTTGATCTGCTGACGCTGATTACTGCCCTTTTGTCACTCAGGCCTACGCGGTTCTAAAAGCGACTCGCATCCTACCCGCCCACCGACCATGGAAACAGGATCCCGATGCGCCTTCAGCCGTCCTGGATCTTGTAAGTACCACTTCAGTTTTCGAGGCTGGTCGGCAGACGCTTCCCGATTCAGGGTAATTCGTCAATTTCTACCAACCGCTCGAATGGAAGGATGTGTATTCCATCTTGGGGCATTCGCTCCGATTCTTTCGGACCCAAGTTAACCTGGTAGAATTTGGGTATCGTTGTTCGTTGCTTGAAGTAAAACAGATGCTCGCTAGGTTGGGTGTCTGTGAGCGGGCGCTCCATCGGGTTAAAAAACAGCGATCGCCTACTCGCCTTTCACCCAAGGCGGCATCTTGTCGCGCACGCCTTGAAACC
>CANMSW010000283.1 GCA_947500275.1 Bacteriovoracaceae bacterium
AGCGGCGAAACGGGCACGACTACGGGGGGCATCATCCTTGAACTCAAATCAGGGTCTGGCGCCAGCGCTGGAGCTGCTGGAACCGGCAGTGCCGCAGCAAGCAGTACGTACAACAGTCAGTTCGGCACGATGGGGGCCAACAATATTCCCTATACAAAGTCAACTTCTACATCGACGGGCTCCTTCAATGGAGCGCCCTATCTCGATCTCGAGCTACCGGACTATGTCACTGATTTCCGACTGATTTGGCTGTGTAACGTTGACGGCTGGTGGCACATCCGGGGCAATACCGCTCTGATTGCAGGTTAAGCTTGAATTCTTATTTTAAGGATAAATAAATATATGAAAAAACAAATCATCGCACTCTCTGCTGTCTTAATTACGTCCTCTGCTGCTCACGCACACGAGACCACGAAGTTCTCCGGCTTTGCCGACGCCCAGTGGCGTTTCGGCACGGGCACGGTCGGAGCTTCGATTGCTGACGGCGCAATCCGTGTCAGCCGTACCCTCGGCGAAGGCTTGGTCAATGTCGATATCCCTTTCTCGCTCTCCAGCACGGCAACGAGCAACGATTTCAACGTCGGCCAAGACAAAGCACAGGCGTTCGTTCATTACAAATACTCCAACGGTCTGAGCTGGCGCTTAGGGCAATGGGACGGAATCTTCGGTCTCGAGCGCAACGACAGTCCGGACTTTCAGTTTACCGGTCATGGAACATTGTGGACGAACCTGCAACCTAAGACCCACATGGGCTTGATGCTCGGCTACGAGCTCTCCGACAAAATGGGAGTCAACCTCTACGCTGCGGGTGTAGCTGATCAAGGAAGCACCAATACGAGCACGACAGCCATTTCGGGCGGAGCGTTGCCAGAAGTAGGCGCTAAGTTTTCGATGTCCGGAGATTTTCGCGCGTCGGTGGGCGGCAGCCTGGCAAAGGCTAGTTCTAGCCTGACCAATCTCTATGTCAATGCCACCGGCGGGATTACCCTCGGTGCACTTGACTTAGGACTCGATGTGCAGGCCAAGAAATCGGGTAACTCTGGTACGCTGGGACTCGGTGCAGGCTTGACGGGCATCTATGGGATCTCTGAGACGATCAAAGGCAGCATTCGGGCTCAGTACCTGTCAAACGTTTTGACCAGCAATACGATCGAAGTCACGGTCGGCCCTCAAGTCGATATGACCAAAGACCTCCGTGTCAAGTTGGACTACACGCTGACCTCTAATGGCTCCTTGGCTCATCAAGGCGCCGTGGCCGCTGTTCATTCCTTCTAATAGAGATAAAAGAGCATTCATTTCCGAGCCCCCGGATTCCCTAACGGAATCCGGGGGCTTTGTGTTTTTCGCCCTCTCCCATTCAGTTTTAACCTAGCCTCATTCCTGCCAATCTTTCTCGATCCCAAGAATCAGATCCCAAGAATCAGATCTCAAGATTTTCTCAAGTTTCAGCATTCAATCACCGAAGCGCTTTCTGAGTTCGCTCGACGTCTGAAATCATTCGATCGCTTTCGTGGATCAATCAACCCGGTCACTTGATTGTGGCTCACTTGGGAAAAAATTATGGCAAACACAATAAGCTCCGCCCCAAAGAAGGAAAGAACCATCAAGTCAGAGACTCAAAAAGTCTTTATAGTGGTTTTTGCGGTTCTAAGTATCGTGGGAGCGTTTGCGGTTCTTGCTACCTTTCGAGGCTACCGGACTTTCAACGAAATCAAGAGCGTTCAACTCCCACAGTTTCAAGCAGCCGAGACCTTGAAGCAGAAGGCCCTGGATATCATCGGGATCTTTTACCTCGTCGCAGGGTCCTCGGACATCAATATCCAGATGGAGCAGATGTACCGCTACGACGAACTCGCCAATGCGTTTAATGCCAACCTCAAAAGCATCGAGGATTCGGCCCCCAAACTTGGCACTCCAGAGCGGATCACCAAAGTCACGGAACTCACTGCAAAAACGAAAAAGATTTTTGAAGTGATGAACCACAATGCGCGGGAAATGACTCTTGCCAATATGGCGAAGAAACCCGAGGAGGGACAAAAGTTCTTCAAACTCCTGGTGGCTGATGTCGCCGGCTTCAAGAAGCTCGTCGATGACATCGACGCTGTTGTTTTAAGCGATCTCGATGACTCGACCAAAAAGGCACAGACTTCCCTGCGGATCTCTACCATTTTAGGGGTGCTCGTCACCATTTCCGCTATTTTTATCGCGCTGGGATTGATTCGCTACTTGATGAATTTTCTCAGCGTCACTCTGCTACCGATCTCCAATCTGATGCATAACCTGAGGCAGGCCGTCTTTTCGATCAATAAAGATTTAAAGGTAATTTCTCCGGTTTCCAATTATTCGAAAAAAGTCTTCGAAAAGGACATTGTAGACTCGAATATTTTTGATCTGGTCTTCAATTCCCTGGGCAAAAAGTCAGGCGCTTACGCGACGGTCAATACCGCGCTCACCGCGGTCTTCGGCGAAGATGAAATGCAATGGAGCTTAATGGAAGATGCCTTTCCTCCCTTGGTTTCGATGCGAAATCAAGCAGGCGCCGAGCGGATCGTTAAACTGACCTACACGCCGCTCTTTCAGGCAAATCAAACGGTACAAGACATCATGATTGTCGCCGAGGACGTTACCGAATTCGAAAAAGCGAAGCGCGAGGCCTCGGCAAAAAATGCCGAAGTCCTCGTGATTCAAGGTTTGGTCAGCGTCGATCGGGGCGATCTCGAATCGTTTCTTGCTGACACTCTTGCAGGCCTCACCCAGTGCTTCGACTTAATCGGGACGCTCGAGACGGACATCGAGTCGCGTAAACTCCTGTTTCGAATTCTTCACACGATCAAAGGAAACTCTCGTCTCTACAATTTGATGACTATCTCAGAAGTGGTCCACGTCACCGAACAATCCGTCGTCGAAATCAATACTCGGCTCGATAACAAGGATCCCGTCGAGTCTGAACTTTACGCGCAGCTCACCTCCGGACTCCGCGAGATCGAAGCAGTCGTATCCGCACACACGAAGACCGCCGCCCAACTTTTTGGGATTACCGATGCTTCGGCGGAGCGACGAGAGGACCTCCTGCATCAGACGTTCTACATGATCGAAAACACGGTCTCTCGCGGAGAGTCGGTCGTCTTCGACCCGATCCAGTCCCGCTCCGCTCCCCTGAAAGCCCAGTATATCCTGAGTTCCCTCAAGCCGAACTTAGCCGAGTCCATTG
>CANMSW010000284.1 GCA_947500275.1 Bacteriovoracaceae bacterium
GCCCAGGCGGTCATAGTTGTCAAAAAAACAACACTCAGGCGCAGACCTAGAGTTTCAGTCGATTCAGTCGTTTCGGCAGCGTGCCTTTTTGCTCGGGAGTGGTACTCTTGAGAAATGGAATCCAGGTCGAATCGCTCCGAACTCCGCATGCCCACAGAGACACCTGAGTCGTCGTCCGGGGGTGTGGGAGGGCCGTTCCTGCCTGAGTTTGCGACAGCGCGCCACACGCTGGTCGTCAGTGATATTCACCTGGCGGACGCCGAGCCTCCTCATCCTTTCAATCCGCTCTGGAAGCGTTTTAAGAGGCGTGAGCACTTCATTGATCCGCTCTTTCGCCAGTTTCTCGAGGAAATCGAGCCCAAGATTCGCGCAGACGACCCTGACGCGGGCGAGATCGAATTGATTTTGAATGGAGACATCTTTGATTTTGACTCGGTGATGCGTTCACCGACGAAGAGCGAAGAGCCCGGGATTCATCTGACTTGGCTTGAGCGCATGCGGGGGATGAACAGTGAGGAAACCAAGTCCCGTTGGAAGCTTCGTTATATCCTCGATGATCACCCAGAGTTTTTGAGTGCGATCCGCAGTTTTCTGGAGCGAGGAAATCGACTCGTATTTGTGCTGGGAAATCATGATATCGAGTTTCATTGGCCCATCCTGCGTGAGGACTTGCTCGACCGAATCGGCGGGGGGCCCGAGGTTCGGGCCCGGATTCGAATCTGTGAGTGGTTTTTCTTAAGTAACCGCGACACGCTGATTGAGCACGGCAACCAGTACGACTCCTACACTCTTTGCCAGAACCCCATCAATCCTTTGATTCGCAGGGGGTTTCGCCCAGAAGTGCGTATTCCGTTTGGAAATTTGGCCGGGAAAATCATTCTGAATGGCATTGGGCTGATGAACCCCCACGCTAACTCGAGTTTCATTAAATCGAGTTTCCTCGATTATATCGTTTTTTATTTTCGCTACGTTCTTCGGACCCAGCCCTGGATTCTGTGGACTTATCTGTGGAGCGCGATCGCGACGATTGGGATCTCGGTACTCGAGGGGCTGCTTCCAGCGATGCGGGACCCGATTACGACGAGTGCGCGTGTTGAGGACATTGCTCGCCGATCGAACGCGACCACCGGCATGGTCTTGTCCCTCTTCGATCTTCACGTTCATCCGGCGATTTATAATCCGTTCAAAATCTTGCGGGAATTGTGGCTCGATCGATTCCTGCTGTTGATCGGCGTTCTCCTCGTTAGCTTCGAGATTTTCATTCACGGCAAAGTCCTGCTGGATGCTTCGGCGTGGTGGTTCTTGATTCTACTAGGGCTTTTGATGCCGCTGTTTATTTTCTACGCGCGCTCGGTTGAAAGCGAATTGGCGGCTTCTGAGAAAAAGCTTCTCGAGCTTGCGCCTGTTGCGGCCAGGATTACGGGCGTGAATCGCGTGGTTCAGGGGCATTCCCATCAAGAGCGCCACGAGTTCATTGGGGGGCTTGAGTATTTGAACACCGGGACGTGGTCGTATGCCTACCATGATGTCGAATGCACTGAGCCTTATGGGCGAAAGTGTTTTGCATGGCTTCGACCTGACCCTTCTGATTCCTCTAAAAGAAAAGCGGATCTTTTCGAGTGGGGTGAGCAGGGCGCGAATCTGATGCAATTGAGACCGTGAATAAGACTCTGGAGAGGACGACTTTGAAACAGCAGTTGCGTATCAGTCTTGCGGTCTCGTTAGTGGTGTTAAGCGCCGCGGGGACCAGTTGGGCAAGAAGGATATCCCCACCTCGCTCGATCACCGTGGTTTCGGGCCGGGTGGTCCGAGTCTCGGATGGGGATACAGTCGTTGTGCTTGAGGAAAATTCGGCGGGCCAAAAGACTGAGGTGAAAGTGCGCCTCGACGGGATTGATGCGCCAGAGAAGTCGCAGCCTTTCGGTGAGTACTGTCGGAAGAAGCTTGCGGACCGCGTGGCCGGAAAATCGGTGCAGGTCAAAGTCAGGAAAGAAGATCGATACGGACGTTCTTTGGGGCGAATTCAAATTCAGAACGAAGGTGTTGGGCTGACGGATGCGAGCCTCCTGCAGTTGGAGGCCGGGTGTGCTTGGTTTTATCGGCACTACTCGAAAGAGCACACTCCAGAAGATCGGCGTGCTTTCGATAAAGCCGAGTCCAGGGCGCGCAGCAGCAAAGTGGGCCTTTGGAGTGAACCGTCCCCGACGCCGCCTTGGGACTACCGCAAGTTTAAAGGTCAAAAAAATAACAAGAAGAAGAGAAGATCAAAGACTCGCGATCCGAGGCAAATCGACTCGGCGGAGTGAGTGCGATGTAAATGCGGACTTTGCGTTTTGGTCGACTCAAGTAAAGTAGGGGTATGACCACGCCGTCCGTAGCCCCGCAGCAAAAATTTCGCCCTTGGAATTCTTCAAAGAAACACTGGGGATCGAATGAGATTCCGGAATCGGTTTTGTTGGGCGTGCTCACCCTGATTCAGTTTTGCCATACTCTGGACTTTGTCATTCTCATGCCCCTTGGCGCTCAACTGATGCGCCTTTTTCAGATTTCGCCCGTGCAGTTTGGAATTCTGGTGAGCGCCTACACAGCAGCGGCCTCGGTCTCGGGTTTTTTGGTGGCCTTGTTTATTGATCGATTTGATCGCAAGGCGGCTATTTTGGCTCTTTTTGGTTTGTTCACCGGGGCTACGCTTCTCTGTGCTATTTCAAGTGATTATTCGTCGCTCCTTCTCGCTCGTATTTTAGCGGGTGGGGCTGGCGGTGTCCTTCAGGCTTTGATCTTTTCAGTCGTCGGGGAGTTGATTCCCGAGAATCGGCGAGGAAGGGCAACAGGTATCATCCTTTCAGCCTTTTCGCTCGCGTCGGTATTGGGTGTCCCGGTCGGGCTTTTCCTCGCTCATCGATTCGATTGGCAGGCGCCCTTCTACGTCTTGACCGCAGTGTGCTTTGCAGGATGGTTTTTGGCGCGCGCAATCTTACCTTCGATGAGGTCCCATGTCGTGACCTCGGGGCGGCTGAAGATCGCAGCGGAGCTGCGACGGCTCAGGGACGTTGCCTTAGTAGAGAAACACCGCTGGGCTATCCTTCTCAACGTGACCCTGGTTTTCGGGATGTTTGCCTATATCCCTTATTTGAATGTTCATTTGGTGAAGAACGTTGGAATCGAAGAAAAGGACCTTTCACTTCTTTATCTCGTGGGAGGGATTTTCAC
>CANMSW010000285.1 GCA_947500275.1 Bacteriovoracaceae bacterium
ATGGGTCGCCGGCGACTTCAAGAAAGGCGAATTATGAACTCCGCATCCCTCAGTAACCGCGCCGCCTTGATCCGCGTCACCACTTCTAGACACGGAGCGGTTCGAGACCAACTCTGGAATCGTGCACTTCCCCTTCTGATCGGGGACGTCCTACTAGAAGACTCCCACACGGGGGTCCGCGTGAGAAACCTCAAGAAAAAACAGGGAGAAAAAAGTCGCATTCGAAAAGCGTCTTTGGTCGACCTACCCGAAGGTGAACTCCGCCTGGGCGCACAAGTGCATGTCTCTGACTTCGGAAAAGTCTCCCTCATCGCCATTCCCAACCTCACCCCGGCCACAGCATTGCCTGCAAACGCCAACCTCCCCATCATCGACTTCGAAGGCACGGCTACGCAGGACCCAGAGGCACTGTGGTTCAAGAAAGCCCTTCGTTCCTCTGCCATTCTCCTGGGTGTTTTTTTTGCCGCTTCACTCCTCCTTCCGAAGCCAAAAAAAGACGCGCTCGAACTCATCCCTGAGCAATACGCGAAAGTCATTCTCCAAGCTCCAAAGCCCTTGGACCGGAAATCCGGCGGCAGCGGCACGCGAAGCGGGAACAAAGAAAACAACGAAGGCTCGAAGGCAGCTTCTCAATCTCCGACCCACGCCAAAGAGTCGGCACTCGTTCAGGCATTCCGTGCCAAAGCCCTTCAAAAATCGCTTAAAGGTCTGCTCCGCGGAGGCGCATCGCCCCTGCTTGCCGAGTCCAATCAACTCGCAGGCACCGATGCCCTTGCTCAAAGCCGAAGGCTCATCGAAAACGCTGAAGCGGGTCGCGCTCCTGCCTCCCTTGGAAACGGGCAGTCCGTACTCGACCGAGGAGCAACCGTGGCAACCCTCGGTGGAGGAGCCGGTGGAATGGGCCAAGCAGGTACGGGTAGGGGCGTCGGATACGGCGCTGGCGAACGCGCTGCAATCAAAGGCCAAGGACAAGCGCAGGTCAGCATCGATCTCAACCAATCCAAAGTCGAAGAAGGCCTCACCAAGGACGAAGTGGGCGAAGTCATTCGTCGTCACATGAACGAAGTTCGCTACTGCTACGAAAGCGCCATGCTTCGCACTCCTGATCTTGAGGGAAAACTTCAGCTTCAATTCACGATTGGTGGCGCCGGAATCGTAACTGCCGGTGACATCAAAGCCTCCACACTCCCTGACCCTCGACTCGATGACTGCGTTCTTCGAAGACTCATGAGCTGGAAGTTTCCTAAACCCAGGAATGGAGTCGACGTTGGCGTGACCTATCCGTTCATCTTCAAGGCGCTAGGTAAATAGATTCTAAATATATGAGCACGAGGAAAACCAAAATGCACTCCCTCCACCCGAAAAATCCGCTCTCCCTCTCGCTTGCGTTACGCACCCTCGCAATCGTCGGCACCTTTGGATCCTTCGGCCCGATACCCTCGGTTTTTGCGGGTGCAGGCCCCCTTGGCGACGCCAATGCAAACGCAAGCGGAGATGCGCGCGACGAAAAAGTCGAGGTGGATCAGATTCGGGAACGCTACTGGGCTCAGGGCAATGAGTCGGAACTCGGTGTCGTACAAAACCGAACCTTCTCAAAAAAAGGACGCTTTCACTTAGCCGTGATAGGAGGCGTGCTCACGAGTGATCCTTTTCTCAACATCACTCAAGGCGGACTTCATGTCGGATATTACCTGACGGAAACCTGGGGTCTGCACCTGCTCGGTTGGAAAAGCTGGGCCACGGGCTCGGCCGCCCTCCTTACGTTCCAGGACCGCATGGGAGCCACCACCAATTACAATGCCCCGCTCGGCTATCTGGGAGGAGAAGTCAGTGCTAGCATTCTCTACGGGAAACTCAGTCTTCTCGGGGCCGCTATTCTCCACTTTGATCTGCACACCTTGGCGGGCCTCGGCTCAACTTCTACAGAGAACGGCCACTTCCTCACTCCTTCACTCGGCATCGGACAGCAAATCCACTTGAGCCGGAACTTCTCCCTCCGGGCCGACTACCGTGTGATGTCCTACAACGAAACGATCGTCGAAAAAGTCGTGCCGCAACTCCTCGGTCAAAAAGTCGGCGAGCGTTTGAATTGGACCCATGCCATCACTTTCGGCGTGAGTTTTCAATTTGGCCATTCGAGCGAAAAAACAGGTGGTAACCAAAAATGAAAACAAAACTTCTTCTCGCTACTTACTCGATCGCGCTTCTCGGTGCTTCGCTCTCCGCCGCTGCCCAGTCCGAGGGCACAGCTGTCGCCTTCGAAGCCGCCTGCACCTCTAACGAAGCATGGAAGCTCCCCGCCCCGCTCATCGATGGAGAGTTTCGTAGAGAATGGAACCGCACCTTGAGCGCGCAGTCATCCAGCGCGCGCGCCCTCTCCGAAGCACTCGCACTCAAGAGGATTTCCAAAACCGAGGATCGTCGTCGCTTTGCCGAATACTGGATCGCACGCGCGCTTTACAGCGCCCGACTCTGGCACCTCGCTTACCCCGCATTCGGCCACCTTTCGAAAGGTGCGGCAGACAGTCCTGTGCAAACCGCCATTCGATTGGCCGCCCACGACTGCCTCGCTCGACTGCAAGATCGCTTACCGGGCCTGAGAAGTAGCTCGACGATCGAAGCGAAAAATCGATTCCAGAAAGAATTCGGCGCCCTCCTTACTGCGCAAACTGCCCGCAACACGATCGATGCAATCCGGGAACTCGAAGCTCTCGTCGGTACCGAGAAATACCCTCAACACAAAGATCTCCTCTATCTCATGCTCGCGCGAAATTACTATGGAATCGGGCGCTACGACCGAGCCATCGAAAATTTCAAAAAGGTCAGCAAGCACTCCAATCACTTGGCCGAAGCACTGTCGGATCTCAGCTGGGCATACCTCCTGGAGGACCGCCTGGGCGAAGCCATCGGTACTGCAATCAGCCTCCAATCGGGCGGACTCAAGAACACCTTCACGCCAGAGGCGCTCATGGTCATGTCCATGGCACTTAACGAACTGTGCCAGTATCCCGAGTCCATTCGCGCGGTGGAACTCTTCAAAAAGAACTATGAAAGCAGCTTTCGTTGGTTGGCAGAGTGGAGCAAAGCTCGCACCCCCCTTTATCCCCAGGCGGTTCAATTCCTCAGAAAGAATGGACACGTCCCCGCTCGCGTGGGCAGTGAGTGGGGACGTACGCCATCATTTATCAATCGCCAATCGGAGCTC
>CANMSW010000286.1 GCA_947500275.1 Bacteriovoracaceae bacterium
AACCACAAACGCGCAAACTCTTTGAAGTCTGTCGCATGCGAGGGATTCCTATTTTTACGTTCATCAACAAGCTCGATCGTCCGGGCCGCGAACCCCTCGACTTGATCGATGAACTCGAAAAAGTACTGGGCATCCGCTCCTGTCCTATGAGTTGGCCCATCGGAATGGGAGACCGCTTCCGCGGCGTCTATGATCGACGCTCGGACGAAGTTCTCTTTTTTCAGAAAGAGGGCGAAGCCAACGTCAAGAGTCGCCTCGCTCCTCGCAAAGTAGCCGGAATCTCAGACCCCTTCTTTGCGGAACTCATGGCCGGCCCGCAGGGCGATCACGACGAGGGAAAAGCGCTTCACGAACAGCTTCAGGCGGAGCTCGAGCTTTTGGAATACGCGGGCGATGCTTTTGAAATCGAGCGAGTCCTCGCTGGACAGCTCACTCCCGTTTTCTTTGGGAGCGCCATGAATAACTTTGGGGTCGAGCGTTTCTTGGAGCGTTTCCTGGAAATCGCCCCCACCCCAACCGCTCGGCTAGCCGCAGGCAAAGCGATCGAGCCCACTCAGAAAAACTTCTCGGGATTTATTTTCAAGATCCAAGCCAATATGGACCCGGCGCATCGCGACCGCGTCGCGTTCATGCGGGTTTGCTCCGGCAAGTTCACCCGCAACATGAGCGTTAAAAATGCACGACTGAATAAAGACTTCAAACTTTCAAAGCCTCTCCACTTTTTTGCGCAAGAACGCGTAGTGATCGATGAGGCTTGGCCCGGCGACATTGTCGGACTGCTCGATACGACGGGCGATCTGCGAATCGGCGACACCCTCTGCGAGGGGCCCCGCTTTGAGTACGAAGGCGTGCCACGCTTCTCTCCCGAGCACTTTGCAGGCGTCACCATCCTCGACCCCATGAAGCGCAAACAGCTCAAAAAAGGGCTGGATCAGCTTTCCGAAGAGGGTGTCGTTCAAGTCTATCGCCAGCGAGGCTTGGGCGACAAAGATCCAGTGCTCGGGGCCGTGGGCGCGCTTCAATTCGAAGTGCTGCAGCATCGCTTGAAATCCGAATACAATGTCGATGTGAAGATTGAACGCATGCCCTACATCCACGCGCGTTGGATCCAGGGTACGCACTTCGATGCGGACTTCTTTGAACGAAGAGAGGACAGCCGCTGCCTCGAAGATCGGGATGGATTTCCGGTGGTGCTCTTTAAATCAGACTGGGGTCTACGTTGGGCTGAGGAAAATCATAAGGAGCTGCAGTTTCTCAAAACGGCTCCGATGGTTCGCCAAAGCTAACCGGGGACCAGTCGGGCTAGCGCCCCAACTCAACGAACTCCACTCGCTCGACGTCCTGACCACGGTACCAGAGGGTGCCGAGCACGGGAGTACTGGAGACTACTTTTGGAATAAAGTACCGATCGCCAGCCCAAAGGTTGAGCGAGTTCAGATCCTCCTGACTCACCCAATGAAGGTCGCCCTCGGGTCCTTTTTTCCAAGCCGCTTGGGCCTGTTCGGGCGTTAGCTCTGCTCGAAAAAGAAAGGCGAGCCAGTCTTCGGAACGCTGAGGTTTAAACAATGGGAAATGAAGGGTCCCCAACGCGCAAAGCTGTGCGGCCTCTAGGGACACGCCTGATTCTTCTGCAACCTCTCGAACCGCAGCGCCCAAGGCAGACTCATCCGCTTCGAGCTTACCGCCCAAGCCGTTCCATTTACCGGCATGATAGTCCCCAGAGCGACCTTCCGCGTTTCGATGAACCATCAATACTTTGCCGCGATAAAAAAGGTAAACCAAAACGGCAGGAATCAATTTGCGCTGAGAAGTCTCAAACGGATTGGAGCGCGGTAACGACTGACTCATGACCGTTATTCGCGGTACATTTGATCGATCACATCTCGATAGCGCGTTTCGATGACATTGCGCTTCATTTTCAAAGTAGGAGTCATTTCTCCATCAACAATCGAAAACTCGCGACTCAAGACAGCAACTTTTTTGATCTGTTCAAACCCAGCAAGCGTCTCATTCACTCCGTCCACGTACCGCTGGACCTCACCGAGAATTGCTGCGTCGGTAACCAGCACGCTATCCGATTGACCCCGCGATTTGAGGTCATTGATCGTCGCTTCGGAGAGCGTTACCAGCGCACTCAGAAACTTGCGACCATCACCGACCATGCAGACCTGACTGATCAGAGCGGCCTCTTTCAAGCGCTCTTCGATCGGGAGTGGCGCGATCATTTTGCCTCCCGACGTCTTGAGAATTTCTTTCTTGCGACCGCGGATACGCCAAAGTCCGCGGTCATTGATCTCGGCGAGATCCCCCGTATGTAGCCAGCCATCGACGACAGTCGCTTCGGTTGCAGCCTGATCTTTGAAATAGCCAGAGAAAACATGCCGACCGCGGGTCAAGACCTCGCCATCTTCTGCGAGTTTGACATCGATTCCGGGTACGGGCTTACCCACCGTTCCCGAACTTTCAATGCCCATTTCCGTCATGAGAATCACACCTGTCGACTCCGTCTGTCCGAAATCTTCTAGAATCTCGAGCCCAAGCCCGCGGAACCAACGCGCGACATGCCCCGGGAGGGCCGCAGCGCCCGAGGCGAGCTTCGTGGCTTTTCCCAGCCCCAACGCGTGTCTGACTTTGGATAGCACCAGCCGATCTGCGACACGGTATTGAAGCTCGTCGAGCACTCCCGGATTCTTTCCGGAATATCGGAGCTCCATGCGACGAGCGCCTACGCTCATCGCCCAGCGAGCGAGTTTCTGACGCGCAGGAGGAGCCGAAGCTAACTTCTGCTCCACGCCTTCCATCATTTTTTCCCAGAGTCGCGGCACACAGAGGAGCAGAGTCGGTTGAACTTCTGGCAGCTCAATAGATACAGTTTCGAACTTAGTGGCAAAGCTCACCTGATAGCGCCGAGAAATCCCAACCCCCACGCTCTGCATTTTTTCTGCGATGTGACAAAGCGGCAAAAACGAGAAGAGGGCCCCATTTCCGTGTTCGAAACGCCAGTGGCGCGACGCCAAATCCGAAGTGAATACTAGGTTGTCATGAGATAGCATCGCTCCCTTGGGATTGCCCGTGGTGCCCGAAGTGTAAATCATGAAGGCGGGTGCCATCGGATCCACTGCATCGATCAATTGTTCCAAAGTGGGCGTGCCATGGGACTTAGCGATTCGCTCGCCCTCCTGAATGGCT
>CANMSW010000287.1 GCA_947500275.1 Bacteriovoracaceae bacterium
CGTAGTGAAAAACGCCGAGGATATCATCCCGGCTTGTGAAATTTCGATCGGAGCACCTGGGTAAGGTTCCATCCAGAGCGAGCCCCAGTTTGGATCGTGTTTCGAAGCCAAAACCTGATTGACTGAATTGCTCGAAGTCGCGAGTGGAATCGTCGCGAAGTGCCAATCCCAGCCTTTGCTCTCGAGCGTATTCAGGAAAACGGGCATCTCGCGCGCGAGTTCTTCGTAGGCCTCATACATCGAGCCGGAGTTGTCTTCGGCGAGTAAAATATCAATCCGAGGCGGGATAATATAAGTGCCGGGTGCCTTTTGGGCGCTCGTGCTAGAAGACACGTCGAAATGGCGCTTGCCACATCCACTGATATTGAATGCTAGAGTGCCGAGTACGGCAGCTGCAACGAGCGGCCGGATCGCGGGACTGCGGTTCGTTAGCGAACAGGTCATCTTCAGTGGGGTTGGCTTCATAGGCTTAAATCCTCAAAGGACGGTTGTTCAAGTCCGGTGCCATGCAGCAGCTCGCTGGGGGGGTGGAGTGGCTGCGCGTAAGTTATTGATAAGTGGGGCTAAATTCCTTCGAGGAGGAAGCCGTTTGAGGGTTTTCCCCTGCGTCAGGCTTTGTAAAGCTGACAGGCGTCGAAACTTTAGACAGGTTTTCTAGGTTTTTTGGGTCATCTGAGCGCCTAACTCTGTGCGCCGGTATAGCAGTTGCTCTGACTACCGCCCATGTTGCCTCACTCTTTCTGCTCCGCAAAATTCACGTCGGCCCTCTGGAAAACGATTCTCACCGCCTCTGGCTCCCTTGCGCTAGTGACAGGCTCCCCTTGGCTCGATTTCGCCCGGCAGCCTGCCGCTTCGCTTGGGTCCGGGGATGGGACTCGGGCCAGTGAGGGCGTGTATAGTGACTCTGAATTGCATGCGCTTCGCACGGCCGACCGTGCAGTTCGAGACGCACGAGTCGCCGAATCGCTCGAGCGGTCTCCTTCGCCGTCTGTTCGGGCTGCCCGGGAGCAGTCGCAGAATTCCATCCGCGTGGGAATGCGATGGATTGTAGGCGCACAGCGGGTCAGGCCTCAACAGATGAAGCCGTTGGGTTCGGAAGTGAGCCCCAAGAATTATCGAGAGAGTCTGAAAGACCTAGCGGTATTTCGATATGAAATTATCGAGAAATTTCCGGATGGAAGTTTCGATGTTTCGATTAAGCCGATTCTCGACGAGGGCGCGGGTGTGAATACGCGATCGATCGATGGGTTCATTGACGAGCTTCGTTTGCGAGTCGATGTTCAAGGACGCCAGGTAGCGAAATCCTATACCTATATCTCTGGATTAAAAGGTGATGTCACGCACGTTGAAGTTTCACCTGACGGGCTTCGTTCTCAATTAACCGCATTTGAGACGTTTCCACTGGATTGGCCGTCAGGTTTTCTTGGATCCGCCGAATCAAGACCGAAGGCCACTCTTCGCTCGGGGCGCACCGAGCAGGCCACCGAGTCGATTGTGCTTCCTACAGCGCTGTCCGAGTTGACTCGTCGAAGCACTTTTGGTGGGGAAAAGTCTGATACTGCTGGCCGCCCTTTGAGGCGTGCAGAGTCTGATGGGGAGCGGCTATCTGGGAATGATTTTTTCGGTCGGCCCATCGATGCGCTCGTTTCAAAAGAGTTTCCTTGGCCAAAATGGATGTCGAATTCACAAGGGGTCGCTGTGCTTCTGGAAATCGAATCCACAGGAAATTGATATCACCTATTCGTAAACTGTATTTTCAATCGAAATGAATCGGGGGCGTCTTTATGCGTCGATGTAAATTAGAGGGGGTTTCGAGGAGCCTTTTATTCTTTGTTTTATTAGCGGGCTTAACTTCCTGTAGTGAACAGAAGAAAAGTGACCCGAATCCGTCCGAGTTCACAGGTGGGGAGTATGGTGAAAGCGCGCCGGGAAGTGATCCGGATCATCCCTATGGCGCGCTCCCCAGTTCCGCCAGCTTACGAGGGGAGCGGAATTTCGCAAACTTGATCAACACTTATCAATCCGCCACTCCGACGCGGGCGCCTTGGGTCGGCTATTGGTGGCCCTATACTGCGAATGGGATCGCAAGCGGACGCTATGCCGGGGGCTATAGCCCCGCAGGAAAGTACGACGCCGCCCGGGGGCTGCGAACTCAAGCCCAGAGTTGGGAAGTGGTGAATCACGGTGCGCGTGTTCGAGGCGTTCAAGGCTGGTGGGGCCACTGTAATGGTTGGTGTGCGGCAGCGGCACTGTTTCCTGAACCGGTTGAATCGCAGAAAGTGAATGGAATTCGATTCGACGTGGGGGATCAGAAAGCGTTGCTATCGGAAGCCTCTATGGAGGTCAGTGCGGATTTTTACGGGAATCGGGTGGACTGGTCGAGTGACTGGAATACCCCTAAATACGACGATGTCATTCCCGCCCAGTATTTCCTGGTTCTCACGAATTACATGGGCAAGCTCGGACAGACGGTCTTGATTGACCGATATACTGGAGACCAGGTTTGGAATCAGCCTTTGGCTGGGTACCGTTTCGAGTACCCGAAGCCCGAAGATTATTTGGGTGTAGACCCTCGGGCTCCCAATGTTCATCGCATCCTTTTGACCAGTACCATTTGGTGGGGGCGGGATGATGTTGATCCTAATGCGGTCACCCTGCCTTTCCGATTCGAGGCGAACGTTCATTACGAAGAACGCCAACTTCGAATGGAGCTCTGGTTGGACGGGCCGGTCGTCTTTGATGCTTCCGGGCGAATCACTCAGAGCGGTGATGTCTTGGTGGTCCGCGAAGGGAATTGGCTCATGGGGGGAGCTTGGCGCAACGGGAATGGTTTGCTCGTAGACGCCCATCCCGATTACATGTGGGTCCCTTTCACTGTGCTCAAGCCAGATCCACGGGCTGAGGAGCCTTATGCGAACATCCATGTGGATGTGGACTGGCTCAATACCTTCATGGTGAGCGGCGTCGACGATCCGTCCGCGTCTCCAAGCCCCTTGGTACCGGCGCCTCTTCCGTCCCCTTCGGGTTCGCCAAGGCCCTCTCCGTTGCCCTCGGGGTCTCCGATACCGTGGCCGTCGGTCACTCCGACTCCGTCGCGCTCACCTCGTCCAGGTCCGACTCGGAGTCCGAGCCCCGTACCTACGCCTATTCCGACTCCGTCGTGGACACCTCCGTCCGAGCCC
>CANMSW010000288.1 GCA_947500275.1 Bacteriovoracaceae bacterium
CTCTCCCGAGACAAGTGCCAACATGCAGACTCATGCTCCAGGCCGATCAACCCCTGCATCCCGATCCGGCATCTCGGATGCTTTCATCTTGGATATATATCTGAATGGCACGTGAACTGTCAGTTGGGGCAAGAAAAAAGAGATGAATTCATCCGCTGGGCCGGACACTCGTCCACTGATCAGCTTTCGAGAGACTCCGGGTATTCCGCTTTAAGTGCGGGCATCGAGGATCGTGGATTCTTCGGGACCCAGTCGGAGGAGGCTCGATGAGGAGGCTCTTTACCCTTCTCCTGCTCTTGGGGATTTTACTTTCCAAGGGCGGCATCGCCGACCGAGGGTGCCGAGTGGGCTATGCCCCCTTTCGCATTCCCGCTGGAGGATCCGCGTATGATTCGGCAGCACTTCAGGAAGGCGCCAGAAGTGCTGCCCAGGGAGGCGATATCGTCTGTGCTGCAACCGGCGCCACTCGGGATGACGGTCCCTCCGCCGAGAGTGCCCAAGAGCCGATTCGCGCCTATTTGCCCGATCGTCCCAACCAAGACCTTTCGCTTCGCCGCGAACTCCTGACGCTCTCCGTTCCCAGCGTGAACGCTACCCAGAGCGCAGCACCCGGATCTGAACCTGAGCTCGCGCAGCCGTCCTCTGTATTCCCGCTGCCCTCCCTCCCAACGACGACACTCGGGCAACTTTCCTCGCCCGAGCAGACTCCCAACTGCGGAGGGATCAACCTTCCAAGCCTGCCCCCCCGGCTCGATCCAATCCTTCCCGGAACCTCAAACGGAATGGGATCGGGTCGATCACCCGCCTCCGACGGAAGCGATGCTACGCCCCCAGGAACCACCGCCCCGCCCGCGGGATCTCCGACGGGCCCTGAGGAAAACCCTGCCGCCTCGACCGGCTCTTTACCCCTTCCTCAGCCTGGCAGCGGGCAGGCCACCAGCCCCGCACCTTTTCGGGATTTTCCGAATGCCTTAAGACCCCAACTGGATGCGATATCAGAAGGCGACCGGCGACAAGATTTCTATCAATCACTCCTTCAGTCCCAAAATGCCGTCCGCGATGCCGCACGCAACGACGCCGAAGTCCTGTCCGAAACTTGGAAGAACGCGAATCTGGATGAGCTGCAGGCCCGATTGAAGCGGGCGCAAGAAGCGCTGCGCGAAACAGGCCAGCAAATTGAAAACGGAACGAGCTTGCTCCCAGAAGGAGAACGTATCCGCTTCTCGCGGACCTATCAGAACGCGGCTGATAAAGCGCAAGCCGCGTCGGAGCTGACTCAAAGCTTGGCTGAACGCAAACGCGCCGAAGAGAACCGCGCGGCACTGGCCGGTGAAAACCCTATCCTGAACTTCCTCCTTCAGGCCGATAAGTCAGCGAACCCACTTGCGCGCTCCGCAGAAATCGAAAACCTTTTGGGTCGGAACTCAATGTCCTCAGCCGCCACTTCTCAAGATGGCCTGAATCAACGGCTCATCATGCTGGGCGGACTCGACCCCCAGAAACGTCGGGAAGTCGCAAAGGGGCTGAAACTTTCAGAGCCCTTGAATATCACGCTTCAGGATGGCTCCAAGGTTGATATTCCCCTCCTTCATAACGGATATATCTTGGGGGGTGGACGCACGGGGCTCGATTGCTCATCCTTTGTGAGCGCAGCACTACCCCCCGACATTCGGAAGGGGCGCTTTACCACTTGGGACTTCCGCACGATGTGGGTTTACCGAAGGTCTGGAACCCCTCCTAAAGATCCGAAATACGAACCAAAAAGGCTTTCACTCGTGCTCGATTCGTCGAAAGCTTTCGATGCACTTGACCTCTACCGCGGCGACGAGCCCGAAGTGGGTGATCTTCTCGTTCATCGACTGCCCTGGGAGAATACAGGCCATGTCTTTGTCGTCCGCAACTGGCACCGAAACTCAAAAATAGCCTCAGTGATCGAGGCCGCACAAAGCGCGGGCACCATTCGCGAACGCGAATTCCCCTTGAGCCTGGATCCCCAGAACTCCAAACGGGAAAGACTCATCCGGCCCGGCCTGATGTTGCTCAGAATTCGCCCCGTGAAACAAAAAGTTTGTAATTACCGAAGAAGCGACGAGCTTCTGCGCGAACCTGCTGAAGTCCGCAGTCCCGCCGACTCCGCCGCGCCCACCCTTCCTCCGGGCGGAGGAGCTTACTGATATGCATCGAAAACAAGGTTTCACTCTCCATCTTCTGATCGGGATCGCGGCCCAAATGGCGTTCTTAGGGACCCCCCTCCTGCTGGCGCAAGCAGAGGACCGCGCCCCATCAAAAACGCCTGCTCTCATTTGGAAAAACACGTTCGCCACGGCGGAAGCGGTCTTGAAGCATTTTCTTGATCGGGACGAAGCCGGCTTTTACTGGGCCGGAATGACTGATCCTGAGCGCGAAGCCCTCACCCAATGGAAGCAAGCGCCCCAAGCAGAAACGTTCTTCCGCTCATCGGCACGAAAAATAGGCCCGGCAAAAACCATCTCAGAAACCGAAATTCAGATCCCCGTCAGCTGGCGCGTGGAAGCCCATCAAGACGGATTCGGCTCCCAACTTCCACTCCCTGAGACCGGTAAGGTCATGCAAAATTTTCACTTAGAGAAGGACCACGGAGTCTGGAAGATCTCGACCCCGAGAGCCGAGGATTACACCCCGATTCTCAAAACTCGCTCTTCAAAATGAAATCCGAATTGAGTCTTGCCGACTCAAAAAACCGGGAATAAATCTGGAGGCATGAGAACTCATCGGTTCAAGCTTCCCGTCATTGTCGCACTGACTCTCATTTCCCTGAGCGGGATTCAGCCGCTCCTCCCCCCGGCCTTCGCGAACGTGACCGTTCAGAACCTGGTCAACCTCCCTGATCTGGTCGAAAAAGTTCTTCCCGGCGTCGTGAACATCAGTACGACCACTGTGATCGAACAACGATTCGGTGGAATGGACGATTTCATGAACTTCTGGGGCATCCCAAGCGAGTACAAGAGCTCATCCCTGGGAACGGGCTTTCTCCTCGATAAAGACGGCTACGTGATGACCAACAATCACGTCATCGAGAATGCAACAGAAGTGGTCGTTACCCTTCAAGACAAGCGCCAACTGGAAGCCCGCATCGTCGGAAAAGATCCCAAAATGGACTTAGCGCTCTTGAAGCTGAGGTCCGAAACAGGATCCGTCCC
>CANMSW010000289.1 GCA_947500275.1 Bacteriovoracaceae bacterium
AAACTCCGTGCAGGCGTCGCCCAGTCCGCAAGCCACTCAGAGTTCTACGGTCGATACCGACCAGGATGAGGCCGCATTAAGAGCCGCGGCTGAAGAAGATGATGAAGAGTTCATTAACCTGGTTTTTGAGCAGTAATTTTTCTGACTGAAATGAAGGGGGAAACCAATGCTTACGAAAAATCACACTTTGAGTCTAATTACGGTCATCGCAATGATGGGATTAGGAATGGCGAATACGGCGAGGGCAGATTTGGATTATGCGACTCTGGTCTTCTCAGACGTAAAATCGATCTCTCAGGGTGATTCCGCGCAGATTACTCCTAGCGAGTATGGTTACTTAACGATCGAATCTTCCAGTACCAACACGATTATTAAGAGTGACCAAAGCACAGTGGATTCAGGGGTGAAGAGCCACAAGATTGTAGCGCCGAGTACCGCGATGGAGGGTCAGAAAAAGGCTTTCGATCAATGCGTTAAGTTTGCCACTTTGGCGATGAACAATAATTCAAAGTGGATTCTGTCTGTCGGTGTCACGAGCTCCTATGACAGTATCAAAGAGCAGGTAACGAAGAAGTTTCAACAGATTACGATCACCACGCCTGCGGGTAAGATTACGACCTTCACCCTCTCCTGCTCCCTCGCCCTCCGAAACCCTTAACGCTTGCCGTTCTCGCGATCGCGCAGAAGTTTGTCCCAGCGGTCGCGGTGCGTGTTGAATGAAGCAATGACCGTCTGCACGCGAAACTGAATCGCAGGCGTGGGCCGGGGAAGGCCCGCAATTTGTTGCATGATCGACTCGAGAACTTGGCGACGTTCGATGGGGGGGCGCTTCTCCACCCCGGCCATATACATGGCATATAGATTATTAAGCTGCTCCATCAGCGGGCCCGAGCGATCTAAAAGCTCCAGAAGCTTTTGTGCGGGATCCGAACTCAGCCCTTCGGTCGCGAGGCCCTTTCCGCTCGGAACGATTCCGCGATCGCGCATTCGCTTTTGCTCGAAATCACGCTCCGATTCGTCTTCGCGATCTCGCTTCTTCCGCCAATCATCGTCTCGTCCGTCGCCGCGTCGTCCCATAATCACCTCGTCCCTTCTCCAGGATACCACGGCCTAAAAACCTTGTGCTAAGCCCGAAGTATGGCCACTCCTTCTACTGGAAAAACCAAGACCCATTACGTCTGCCAATCCTGCGGGCATGTAAGCGCGAAATGGTTGGGCCGTTGCCAAGGGTGCGAAGCCTGGAACACGCTCATCGAGGAACGGATTCAGCCTCAAGCCGCGGAGAGTTCACTCGCGGCCGTCCGGTCGGAATTCAGGGGCTTCAACAAATCCCAAAAAGCGAAAGTGGGCTTGGATGATGCCGAAGAGGCCGCTTTCTTCGCCAAAGAGCAGGCGGCGCTGGCGCGTGACGGGCGCAGCGGGATTGCGATGGACTCGTTCGGTCCGCACGGGGCCTCGATTTCGCGGGGCAGCGGACCGGACTGGGTTTCGCTCGACGACGAGGAAAGCGAAGACGCCGATTCTGCGAAAAATCGCGCAAATCAAACGGGCAAGGACACGCACCGCCGAATCACGACCGGGATGGGAGAGCTCGACCGTGTTCTTGGAGGGGGACTGATTCCCGATAGCTTCATTCTGCTGGGGGGCGACCCGGGAATCGGGAAAAGCACGCTCCTCCTTCAGATGGCGCGCGGCGTGATCGCGAAGAACGAGAACACGAGGATCCTTTACGTCAGCGGTGAAGAATCGATCGAGCAGATTCGCGGACGTTCGCGACGCTTAGGGGTAGAGAGCAAGGGCCGTATTTTTCTCGCAGCCGAGACGCAGCTTGAACGCGTGTTTGCGACCGTGAAAGAGCTCGAGCCGAACGTGATTGTGATGGACTCGCTTCAGACTTTTTCAAGCGGCTACCTGCAATCGGCACCTGGCAGTGTTTCGCAAGTGCGCGAAGTGGCGGCGCGCTTGATGGCGCTCGCGAAGTCGGCGGGAATCGCAGTGTGGCTGGTGGGGCACGTCACGAAAGAAGGTTCGATTGCGGGCCCGAAAGTGGTCGAGCACATGGTCGATACGGTTCTCTACTTCGAAGGGGACGGCGGCCACTCGTACCGTTTGCTCCGAACGGTGAAGAACCGCTTCGGCAGCACGCGTGAATTGGGCGTTTTTGAAATGGAAGGGGAGGGCTTGGCTGAAGTGAGCAACCCTTCGTCGCTTTTTTTGAGTGAGCGCAAAGAGGCAGTCTCCGGCACTGCGATCGCTACGTCCATGGAAGGCTCGCGCCCGTTGCTGATCGAGCTTCAGGCGCTCGTTGTGGCGAGTGGGCTTGCGGTCCCGCGCCGCACGAGCGTGGGAATGGATCCTGCTCGTATATCACTAATCGCCGCCATTCTGGAGCGCCACATGCGCGTGAAACTCGCGCAGAACGATTTGTTCTTCAACGTGGCGGGTGGTTTGAAACTGAGCGAACCCGCGTGTGACTTGGCGGCCGCCGCTGCTATCTGGTCGAGCATCGAGGAGCGCCCCTTGCCCTCGGATTGGGTTTTTATGGGCGAATTGGGCCTAACCGGCGAAGTGCGGCGCATCGGGCAGATCGACCAACGCCTGACCGAAGCCGGGAAACTGGGGTTCACAACTGCCGTCATTCCCGAGTCCACACCCAAAAACGTGCTCGAGCGTTGGCGGGCCGCGAATAAAGACGGCGTGAGGATCAAGACAGTGACGCGGGTGAGTGATATCGGCCGGGTATTAGGCTAAACCGGGGCGTTGGATTTTTTCCAAAAGAGATGCAGCGAGCTTCGCGATCGGCACGCGATGACCGAGCGCGCGTTCCCCTTCTTGATGGCAGACCAAGATGGGGGGCGGGTTATTCCCAAATACTTTTTTTACTTCCGGGAAGCGTGAGAGGTCCTGAGGGTCCCGGGGGCTTACCTTTGCTTCGATATAGAGCTTCTTGCCCGCGCCCATGTCGATCAAAAAATCTACCTCTTCGCCTGCACGGGATCTCCAGTGATAGACCTGCCAGCCTAATTGATAGTTGAGGTTGAGCTTGTGGATTTCGGAGTACACGAGATTCTCGAACAGATGCCCTTGCTGCGGTGACGTGAGGATTTGAAAAGGGGAGGTCCAGCCTTGGAGGCGGCACGCAAGTCCTGTGTCGATGAAATAGACTTTTGGAGATTTG
>CANMSW010000290.1 GCA_947500275.1 Bacteriovoracaceae bacterium
CACTCGATGCCCCGATCCGAGCGCAAGTAATGGTTCATGATGTAGAGCGAGGTGACCCGGCGAGACTCCAGATCTTCTTCGATATGCTCTTGTTCGAGTTCTGACCGAGCCTCTTCGTAATCATCCCACCAGTCTTTTGGGATTTGGGAGTCAGGCACGATCTGCGAGATCCCTTTGACGTGGGTCAGGACGTAGTCGCGCGGATCCGGGACCAGGATGGCGACTCCCTCTAAAATGGGGTAGGGCCGGCGGCACTGGGTGCACTCCAGGGTACCACTTCGGATATCAACATGAGGCTCAGGCTTGGGTTGACCTTTGCGCTTGATCAGTCCGAGTGGGCTTGTACATCCCGGGCGGGGGCAACGGATTTTCTCGAGAGTGGCTCCGAACATGAAGGGCCTGTAGCACAGCGCGGGGGATTGGGTTAAGGGCTCAGACCATGGAAACCAGGAATGTCGTGATTTTAGGAGCCGGCGGGGCGGGCCTCATGTGTGCGATTGAATCGGCTCGCCGGGGACGTCAGACTTTGGTCCTCGATCACGCCCCAAAAATTGGAGGAAAGATCCTGATTTCAGGGGGCGGTCGCTGTAATTTCACGAACTTGGGTGCCGGTCCTGCGAATTACCTCTCTGAGAATGAGCACTTCTGTAAGTCGGCGCTCTCTCGATATCCCTCGTCGAAATTCATTGAACTCGTGGACCGTCATGGGATCGCATATCACGAGAAAAAGCTCGGACAGCTGTTTTGCGACGTCTCGGCCAAAGAAATTGTCGAAATGTTGAAGACGGAGTGTGAGTGGGCGGGGGTCGAAATCAAGCTGGGCACCCAGATCGAAAAGATTGAAAGGCTTGAGGAGTCCCAAAAACCCCTTCGTTTTAGAATCACCACTTCCCAAGGCGTTTTTGCCTGCGAGAGTCTCGTCGTGGCGACCGGGGGGCTTTCGATTCCCAAAATCGGTGCGACTGGGATTGGATATCAAATTGCGACTCAGTTTGGCCTCGAGCTCGTGGAGCGGGCCGCGGCGTTGGACGGCTTCGTGTTTACCGACAAAGACACTGCGAGCCTGAGGGAATTGGCCGGTCTTTCGATCGACGTGGTGATTGAAGCCGGAGGGAAGCGCTTCCGAGAGAACATTCTCTTTACTCATGCTGGCCTCAGCGGTCCGGCTGCTCTGCAGGCTTCGCTTCATTGGTATCCGGGGCAAAAAGTGGAAGTAAACCTTCTCCCTGAACTCCAGGTCTTTGATTGGTTGATGGCCAAGAAGAAAGAGGGGAATCGGTCCCTGGTGAAGAACCTGCTTTGTGAGCTCTTACCTGCCCGCTTTGCCGAGAAGTTTTGTGCCCTGTATTTCCCGTCTGATCAGCCGCTCCCTCAGGTTTCTGAGAAGGCCTTAAAAGCGTTCTGTGATCTCCTTCACGCCTGGGACTTTGTACCGGGGGGGACCGTCGGTTACTCCAAAGCGGAAGTGACCCGGGGTGGGGTCAATACGGACGAATTGTCGTCCAAGACCCTAGAAAGCAAAAAAGTTCCTGGGGTGCATTTTATCGGGGAAGTCGTCGATGTGACGGGCTGGCTTGGGGGATATAACTTCCAGTGGGCTTGGGCCTCGGGCTGGGCTGCGGGGCAAGTGGTCTAGGCGCCCCGTCGATATTCTCCGTATACAACCTTCGCTGCGGGCTTTTTCTCGGTCTTGGCAGCCCAGAACTCTTGCGCAGGGCATGAAAAACCTGAGCGAAGAGACCGGAAATCTGGTATCGGCCTCGAAAAGATTAAAATGAAGGCCGGGTTCCCCAAGGGGAGCGACCTTCGCATGGGAGCCAGTTGTGGTTAAATCATTCTCCGAAATCGAACTCTTACCTACCTTAAAAGATACCCTCGTCGAAAAAGGGTTGAGTGAGCCGACTGAAATTCAGGCTCGGGTCATCCCCCTGTTGTTAAAGGGCGCATCGGTGGTCGGGGTTTCCCAAACCGGTAGCGGTAAGACCCTGGCTTACGTGCTCCCTGTCTTGCATAAGCTCAAATCGCTTGAGATCGCGGGAAAAGCGGTTCAAGTCGAGGCTCAGCCCCGTGCCGTGGTGATGGTTCCTACTCGTGAACTGGGCGAACAGGTCACTCGCGTTTTCAAACCGTTCACCCACAACACGCGTCTTCGTGTTCGGAGTGCGCTCGGGGGGACCACCTTCGAAGTCTCGCGCCGTAATATTCAGGGCACTTTCGAAGTTCTCGTCGCCACACCCGGGCGTTTGGCTAAGCTGATCGAGAAACAGCTTTTGAAGCTCAGCGATGTTCAAGTTCTCGTCTTCGATGAAGCCGATCAGATGTTGGACCCAGGCTTCCTTCCAGACGCTAACCGAATTGTGGAAGGCTGCCCTCCGACAGTTCAAATGGCGCTCTTCTCGGCGACGATTTCAAAACAAGTCAAAAAGCTCATGGACGACCTCTTCTTGGGCGTCGAAATGATCCGCAGCGAGAACAGCAACAAGACCGTTGCGACGTTGAAGACCGAGAACCGAAAAGTGATCAACGGGAAGCGCCTTCCGCTCCTGGATGAAGTTTTGAAAGAAAAAGTTCGAGGGGGGACCTTGCTCTTCACGAACACGCGCGAGCAGTGTGACGCACTTTCGGTCGAGCTCGAGAAACGCGGAATCGCCTGCGTGGTTTATCGCGGCGAAATGGACAAAGTGAAGCGTCGGACCAACTTAAAAGCCTTCCGGGAAGGGAAAGTAGAGTTCCTGATTTCCACCGATTTAGCGTCCCGGGGACTTGATATCGATCACGTAGGTCGGGTGATCAATTATCATCTGCCACAAAACTTGGATAACTACCTCCACCGTGTGGGGCGAACGGCCCGCGCAGGACGCAAAGGTCGCGTGATTAATTTCGTGACCGAACGGGATCAGCCCCTCATCGATGAAGTGGCAGTCATGGATCCGTCAGCCGCGCGGGTTAAGAGCACCTAAGGGTCGATCGTCGATACCGTCCGCCGTGCATCGTCCTAAGGGTTAGCCTGCTTTTCGAATGACTCCTCGAACGTAGGAACCCGAGCACTCGGCAGTCATCAAAGTCACCGGCTCGATCGCCCTCAGAAGCTGCTCGCGACTGGCTCGACCCTCA
>CANMSW010000291.1 GCA_947500275.1 Bacteriovoracaceae bacterium
TAATTTGCGTTAGATCTGGTCCCGAAGCATCGGAGTCCAGTAGGCATCGATCACCTGGCTCGCCGTTTCGCAGTCCGTTGCTCCGAGTGCGGTCGAGTTGTCGTAGATGATCGGACTCATCAAGTTGGTTTTTACGTTGGAATGATCGAGTCCAAGAAGGTGCCCAAGCTCATGAGCGACTATATTTCCGAAGGTTGCAACGGAGTTTTCAAGAACGACTCCTGTCGGAAAAGTTCCCGGTACAGTTGCCCAAGCGTTTGCCCCGGTAGATCCCAGGCTCCCGTTTCGATTCCATTCCCCGGTAGTCACCACCAGTAGACGCTGATCGCTTTCAAATGCTTTCCTGATTTCGGGAAGCTCGTTCGATTCGCTTGGGTTTTGCTTAAGTCCCAAAGCACTGGGCTCAGGAGTCAGGAATTGCTCCAGGGTGAAACCGATGCCGCATTGGCTCCAGATTCCGTTAGCGGTCTTCAAATTAGCCCGCGCTTGCCCTGCGTCGAGCGTGGATTGCCCAGCCCCATCGGAATAGGCCACGTACTGCACAGCCAGGCATTTTTGAGGCTTGTGGTTATCGATGCTTTCGCATTTCGCTTTGGCTGCCCCAGCAACAGAAGAGGGTGAACCGTCGGGTGGTGAGATCGCTTGAATACTGGATTGCGTGATCGAGCCGGGTCGGTCTTTCCTTTGTGATGAGGATTGGCATGCGGAGCCCGTGAGCGCGATTACAAATAGAAAAGTACTTCCAACAAAAAAACGTCGCTTCAATGTCACTGAGTTTCCTCCAAGATAAAGGTCAGAGTCATAGAGGAGCCCCTCACAGGATGAACAGACCAGCCTGATGGACAGACGGTCGGTTTTAATGGCTCGGGTGTCGCACTTACAGGGAAGCCCGTGTAGACTGGTTGTATGTCTACCCATGGTCAGATGAAGCAAGATTTTGATTTCCTCGTGATTGGCTCCGGATTCGGAGGAAGCGTCTCGGCGCTTCGCCTCGCCGAAAAAGGATATCAGGTGGGAGTTCTTGAGCGCGGCAAGCGATTCGGTCCCACCGATTTCGCGAGAACCAACTGGGATCTTAAGCGTTATTTGTGGATGCCTTTAATTCGCTGTTTTGGAATTCAGAATCTTAGTCTCTTCAATAATGTCTTGATCCTGAGTGGTGCGGGCGTTGGTGGAGGCAGTCTAGTGTATGCGAATACACTCCTTCAGCCGGGCGATTCATTTTTCCAAGCCGATGCATGGAAGGGCTTGGCGGACTGGAAGTCAGAATTACTTCCCCACTATGGGACCGCTCGCAAGATGCTCGGAGTCGTTGAAAATCCGCGTCTTACTTTTGTCGACCATCTGATGAAAGAGGTCGCCGATGATATGGGTCGAGGCGAAACTTTTAGGCCCGCCCAGCTCGGAGTTTACTTTGGTGAGGCCGGAAAAACCGTGCCGGACCCCTATTTTGGAGGCGAGGGACCGGAGCGCACCGGGTGCACCGATTGTGGCGGGTGCATGGTGGGCTGCCGTTACGGCTCTAAAAATACGCTCGATAAAAACTACCTTTGGTTTGCAGAAAAACGCGGGGCCAAGATTATCCCAGAGACTCGCGTCGTAGATGTCAGGCCTCTCCCGGTCTCGGCCGGAGAGATCCCGGGTGCCGCCGGTTGGGAGGTTCATGTGGAGAAGTCGACGGACTGGCCCCTCTTCAGAAAACGCCGCATTCTTCGAGCCCAAAATATTGTTCTCTCTGCGGGCGTCCTCGGGACCGTTGATCTGCTGTTGAAATGTAAGCAAACGAATAAGTCTCTTCCTGCCCTCTCGGAGCGCTTGGGATCAGTTGTGCGCACCAACAGTGAGGCACTGATTGGAGTCACTGAGCTTGCGGCTCGTGAGAAGCACGATTATTCGAAGGGCGCTGCGATTACTTCGATTTTCCATCCCGATGAGCACACTCACATCGAGCCTGTTCGATACTCAAAGGGCTCAAGTTTCATGCGGCTGCTCGCAGTTCCGATGGTGGATGGGGGACATCCGATCCTGAGGCCCATGAAGTTTTTTCTGACTCTTCTGTCGCAACCCGTTCGAACGATCCAACTCATGCTCCACCGAAAATGGGCGGAGACCACTGTGATTTTCCTCGTCATGCAGACTTTGGACAATCATATGAGCTTTAAACTGGGTCGGAGCTTTTCTTCTCTGTTTAGGAAGAAAATGATCACCCATGTCGATCCTGCTCTCCCCAAGGTTCCTTCCTATATACCGGTTGGGCATGCCGTGGCTCGCGCCTTTTCGGCGAAAGTGGGAGGCCTTCCTCAGAGCGCGGTGAATGAAGTGCTCTTGAACATTCCGACGACGGCCCACGTTCTCGGCGGTTGCCCGATCGGCGCAACGAAGGACCAGGGTGTAGTGGATTCTCAGCACCGTGTTTTCGGTTATCGCGGGATGTGGATTTGCGATGGCTCGGTGATCCCCGCGAATCTAGGCGTGAACCCAAGTTTAACGATTACGGCGATGAGCGAACGGGCGATGAGCTTTATTCCGAAGAAGACTTAATTGCCTTAGCGAGGAGTCTCTTCTTCCGAAAGAACTCCGTCAGGATTGAGCCACATTCGGGGTGCTCCACTTGCTCGATGACAAAGCGATGATTGGTTCGTTCGTCTGCGTGGAGGTGGTACCCGAGACTGAGCGCTCCGCCCTTAGGGTCATGAGCCGCAAAGATAATTTTGCTCACTCTGGCTTGGTGTGCGGCTGCGAGGCACATTGGGCAGGGCTCAAGCGTCACGATCAGTGTGCATTTTTCGAGGCGCCAGCTTTCAATCGCGGAGCAGGCATCCCGAATGGCGAGGACTTCCGCATGCGCGGTAGGGTCATGATTGTTTTCGCGGAGATTGCGCCCTCTCCCGATAATGGTTCCTAAAGCATCGACAACCAGAGCCCCAACGGGAACTTCCCCGTGGGCTTCAGCGGCCTTAGCCAAGGCAAGAGCCTCATCCATCCAAGCCTGGGTTCGAGCATCTTGTGTCGGGGTTGAAGGGTGAGACATCAGGTTCAGGCTTTCTTTTGGAGACGAAGAGGATCTTGGATTGGACTTTCTTGGAGCTCACGGAGCGTGCGGAAATA
>CANMSW010000292.1 GCA_947500275.1 Bacteriovoracaceae bacterium
AAATCGAAAGGTCTCCGACTTGATCCCCAATTCCTCGGCCAGGTCACTTTTCCGCGACGTGTAGATCACACTTGCAGGGTTGTCACCCACGAGAATGACCGCAAGCCCCGGCGCTCGACTTGCTCGCTTTGTAAAAATCTGGATCCGTTCGATGAGCTCTCTGCGAGTAATATCAACGATGGGGCGCGCCAACATCTGGATCGTTTCTTGAGACTCTTCGGAAGGTTTTTTCGTTTTAGTCATCTCGGTATTCTCTTACTTCTCCAGTGTGTCTTCTGCCAACGGCGCTTTAAAACGAGTTTGTCATTCCCCCAGGTCTTGAGTTTTTCTGTCGGTAGGTTTGTGGATACCCAGGCCCCTGAGCTTATGGTGCAAGTGAGAGCGGTCCATGCCGATTGTCACTGCCATGCGACTCACATTCCCTTCGTGACTGATATACTCCTCGGTGAGGAGGGCTTTTTCAAAGTCCGCCAGCCTCTCCTGAAACGAGAGTTTACCACCTGTTTTCGTTTGGGTTCCTTTGTGAGTGCCGCGGGAGCCTTCTCTGACCCGGGATGGGAGGTCGGATGGCTCGACTTTTCCGTCCAGGCTCATGGCATGGGCGTAAACAATGGCGTTTGAGAGCTCTCGGATATTTCCTGGCCATGGGTAGGCCTGAAGCATCGCCAAGCTTTCTTCCGAGAGTTCGAGGGCGGCCTCTTGAGAGTTGTTGGTAGGTAGAAGTGAGATGAAATGGTGAACGAGTTCGGGGATGTCTTCTTTTCGCTCTCTTAAGGGGGGGATCTCAACCGGCAGGACACTCAGACGCTGCAGGAGGTCTTCCTTGAACAGCCCGTCGGCAGCCATTTGTTCCAAGTTCTTATTTGTCGCGGCGACCACGCGAAAATCCAAAGGGATGGGACGAGATGATCCAAGGCGCAGAACCTCCTTCTCTTGAATGACACGGAGGAGCTTCGCTTGGATGTCGAGACTCATATTTCCAATTTCGTCAAAGTAGATGATTCCGCCGTCAGCCTCCTCGAACAGGCCTCGGCTCATCTTATCGGCCCCGGTGAATGCCCCCTTTTCGTGTCCAAAAAGAATACTTTCTGCGGTGCTGCTTTGAATGGTGGCGGAGTCTATCGAGATAAAGGGTTCGAGGCGATCTTCTGAGTCGCGTCCGCGAAGTAGGCGCGCCACCACTTCTTTGCCGGTTCCGCTTTCTCCGGTTATCAAAATGTTTGCGTGACTCCTGCGGAGTTTTTCGAGTAGCCGGCGTAATCGATCGACGCTGGCGCTTGAGCCGACGAGCTTCGGCGGGACCTGATATCCTTTCAGCTCAAGTCGATTTTGACGGTCGCGACGCTGGAGTCTTTTCCTCTCAAGCACACTCTCGATGGACATCGCCAGGTGTTCGGGAGTGAAATCTTTCGGAACGTAGTCATGAACGGAGTTCTTCAGGGCCTCTCTAAAAGCCCACACATCGGTCATTCCGCTGACCATGATGATCCCCGCTTCGGGGGCTAACTCTCTGAGTTTTGGGATCGCATCAAATCCCTCAGTAGGCGTCCGCATTTGAATGTCGAGAAGGATAACATCCGACTCCCCTTTCTTGAGGAGAACAGTCGCTTCGTCACTGTGGTAGGCGGATCGAATTTCGTATCGGCCCTTCAAGGCGAGTTTGATGACTGAATGAAAGCCCTGATCGTCATCGACGATGAGAACCCGAATCGGACGTTTTGAGGCAAGGCTTCCAGACATAGTTCACCCCTTTGAGGGAATACGAAGAACGTACTGCCCTATCCTAACCTGGTATCAGGTGATCCAAAACCCCTTGTTGGGGTATATTCCCTACAGCACTGCAGGAAAAACCCGACAAATTTCCGACGCCGCGCCTTCTCGCTCATCTGGGCTTAAGGTTTGAGGCTCCCTTCTGGTTGGCCCCACTCTTGCTCATAGATGCTCCCATCTTAAACACGCGTGAACTGAACCTAGTCTAGTCTGACTTCGGTTTGCGCTCATTCAAAGGGTACCGAATGTCTGATCTGCAAATGGAATCAAGGGGAGCCACGACTATCAACACCATCCGCGGGGAAAGTTCATTTCCTGCCGCGTTCCGGGGGGCCCATGTTTTTCCCGAGGGCGGAGGCGAAGGATATACGCGCCACCCGGGTAGGATTAGTCGCGGTCATTCGACGGGCTTTCTACTCTTCGCGACCGAAAAGAATACCCTCGAAGAGCCACTGGGTCTGCTCGCAGAACATCTAGACGCAAAAATGTTAGGGTGGAGTGAGTCTAAAGGGCAAATTGAAGAGTCTTGGTCGATGAGTAATCAAGACATTCTGTTAGTCGGAAACCTGCTCAATGCGCCGACTTTCGAACAGATCGAGGCATTTGAGACATTTTCGAGGGAGCTATCTGCCCTTGAGCCCGCTAGGTCCTTTCACCGTGTCATCGTTCTGGATCCGTCGCATGCTCGGAATGTGAAATCGGCCCTAAGTTTTGAGCGTTACCCCTTGTATAACCACTTCGATATCCAAGATGTTCAATCGCTCCTGCAGTTTGATCCGGACTTCTGGATTCACGACCGCCTCGCAGTGGTATCTCGTAATGAGGGAGTCCAGGTCTCGGCCATATCGGAATCCCTCGCCATCCTCTTAGAAACCAATTTGTGGCGTTACGGCTGGCTAGAGATGGATCTCGTCTTCCGGGACTTGATCAGAAATGCTCAGGGGGCGCGTCAGCTAGACCTCTCGCACCTGCCACAGTGGTTTCAGAATCCGCTCTTCGCGCAATTAGAGCGTCAAACACTCGAAATTCTTGCGAAATTCAAAGACCGGTGAGTGTGCCCTTCACTTTTTTTGGTGAGGCACGAAAAAAGTTATTGCAGGGAGAGTATGGTCTGGGTATTAACCCTCCCACGCCGCGACGAACAACGAAGCGAAGGCGCTCTGAAGAGGGTGTCTTGGGATAAGTTATTAGTTAATGGCGATGATCTTTGACAATTCGAGATGAATTTTTTGAAAGAGAAAGCGGGCGTAATGGCAGCTTGATGCGAATAGCATTGAGTGATG
>CANMSW010000293.1 GCA_947500275.1 Bacteriovoracaceae bacterium
ACGTTCACGGATTTGGTTCACAACATCCGCAAAATCGGCTCCAATGCGATCCATTTTGTTCACGAAAGCAATCCGTGGGACTTCGTACTTATTAGCCTGACGCCATACGGTCTCGGACTGGGGCTCTACGCCACCGACAGCGCAAAAAACCGCCACTGCGCCATCAAGAACCCGCAGTGAACGCTCCACTTCAATCGTGAAGTCCACATGGCCCGGAGTATCGATGATGTTGATTCGATGATCGTGCCAAAAGCACGTGGTCGCAGCCGACGTGATCGTAATCCCACGCTCTTGCTCCTGAGGCATCCAATCCATCACCGCCGTACCTTCATGGACCTCGCCCATTTTATGGACCTTTCCTGTATAGAAAAGAATCCGCTCGGTCGTCGTTGTCTTCCCGGCGTCGATATGAGCCATGATGCCGATATTACGAGTTCGCTGGAGGATCTGCGTATGTGGAGTAGAGGCCATGATTTAAGGAACCTTCTCAGAGTCGGATGAATAAAACTGCGTGGTGCCCCAAACCTGACACTTCACGCTCGCCCGGGAGAGTCGCCGAAATTCGCCTTGCCCGCAAAAGAAAAAGGCTGGATCTCCCGAGGGAAACCCAGCCTTTTCAAAATTTAATCCAGGCTTACGCCGGGACAAAATTACCAGCGATAGTGGGCAAAAGCTTTGTTGGCTTCTGCCATTTTGTGCACATCTTCGCGCTTCTTCATCGCGCCGCCGCGACCGTTCGAAGCTTCGATGACTTCAGAAGCAATGCGCTCTGCCATCGAATGCTCAGGGCGTCCGCGTGCTGCTTCAATGATCCAGCGGGAAGCCAGAGACTGACGACGAGCAGGCTTCACTTCGATAGGTACTTGGTAAGTGGCGCCGCCGACACGACGGGACTTCACTTCCAAGAGAGGCTTCACGTTCTCGAGACCTTTTTTGAAGATCTTAAGACCGTCGTCGCCCGTGCGCTCCTGAATGACGTCAATGCAACCGTAGAAAATACCTTCTGCGGTTGATTTCTTACCTTGCTGAAGAAGGCTGCTGATGAATTTTGCAACGACAACATCGTTGAACTTCGGATCAGGCAAAATCTCGCGTTTGCGAATAAAACTCTTACGACCCATGGCTAATTACCTCTTTATCTCTCGGGTTCTGATTTTAAACTCTGATTACTTCGCAGCAGCGGCACCCGCAGCAGGGCGCTTAGCGCCGTACTTCGAGCGAGATTGCTTGCGGTTCGCAACACCTTGAGCGTCCAGCGTTCCGCGGACGGTGTGGTAACGAACACCGGGAAGATCTTTTACCCGGCCACCACGAATCAGAACGATCGAGTGTTCTTGGAGGTTATGACCAATACCTGGGATGTACGAAGTGACTTCGTACCCGTTGGTCAAGCGAACCCGGCAAACTTTACGAAGTGCCGAGTTAGGCTTCTTAGGGGTCGTCGTATAAACGCGGGTGCAAACTCCGCGGCGCTGCGGGCAGCTTTCAAGTGCTGGCGACTTGGTCTTCCAGCTCTTATTGGAGCGGCCTTGGCGGATCAACTGATTGATCGTTGGCATGAACTACCTTTTCCTTTCAGATCAAAACGTTGGGCGAACCTACTCGTCCCAACTGAGCCCATCGAGATCCTCTATGAGTTCTCTCCGGAACTCCTATTCCCTCAAAAGTTGTACACTTGGGGAGAGGAGTGTTTGTTTCTCTTCATGACCCTTTCCAAGTCTTTCGACTCGGAATGAGCCGGCAGTCGTTTCCTTCTGCAAGCTCTTCTCAATTTTCCCTAGCTTTTCACTTCTCCAAACCAGCCTCAACGAATTGAGACAAGAAACTCACCAAGGGCAGCACTCCTTGATACTTCCTCCCAAGACCCTTTTTCAAGGAATCCAAGCAGGATTTGGCAGAAAGCAAAACATCCACAGGAAGAGACCTGAAACCCAAAAACTGCTCAAAAATTCGCATTTTTGCGCTGATTTCGAAATGACCGGCCACTTACGGCTACCCCCGGTTGCACCCCGGTTGAAGCGAAGCAAATAGCGGATTGCTTACACGCGAGCTGGGCGAAATTAGACGAGTGGAGTATTTGGGTCAAGCAGGGATTTCAGATTCGACACTGTCTTGGGCCTACTGCTGGACCTTTTGGGGTAAATATCCCCTCTACGAAAGAGGATAATCATGAAAACTATAGGAATCATCGGCGGTTTAGGACCCCCCTCTACTGTAAAATATTACGAATGGCTCAACGACGGGATGGCACGTCGACTTGGGGGAGGCCACACGGCCAGAATCATACTGACCTCGGTCGATGGGGCTGACGTCGTGCGACTCAGAAAACTTCAAGACCCTGTGGCAGAGGGGGCCTTTTACGCTGAAGAAGCGAAAAGACTGGAACGGGCTGGGGCTGACTTCATTCTCATCGCCTCGAACACTTCCCATAAGAACGCACCGGCAATCGAAAAAGCAGTAAAAATCCCACTCCTCCACTTGGCAGACGCGACAGCGCGCCACATTCGCTCCCAGGGCGCTAAAAGAGTCCTTCTCATCGGAACACTCCTGACTATGGAGAAAGATTTTTACAAGTCCCGGCTTCAAGCGCAGGGACTTGAGGTGGTCACCCCAGAAGCAGACGACCGAAAATGGATCAGCGAAACGATTTACTCGGAGCTGGTTCTCGGAAAAGTTCGCCCTGAGGTCTCATCAAGGTTTCGCCAAATCTTGAACCAGTTCACCCACCCGGAGGTCGATGGAGCGATCCTTGGCTGCACGGAGCTGACTCTTCTTGACCTCGACGGGGTTCACCTCCGACTCTTCGATACAGCCCGAATTCACGTGGAGGCCGCGATCGACTTCGCCACCCAGCCCTGAAACCGAGAGATCTCTCAGATTCCCAATGAAATCCTGACTCAACCCTGACTCACTGAATCCCTAGCATTCACGGCAGAATCAGAGTCACTATGGAACAGAGAGTTGAAATCATGACTTTGGGAAATTCGATCCAAACCCCCTCAGTGCTCGAGCGAATCCAAGCTCT
>CANMSW010000294.1 GCA_947500275.1 Bacteriovoracaceae bacterium
CACCGCACCAAGGAAAAGCCCTGACCATCCGCCCGTCGCAAGAATCGAGAGCACCGTGAAACTTCCGCGCGCAACCATCATCAGATCGTCATTCTGCTGAAGCTCCGCATGGGCAGCGCAGAAAACCCAAGCCGAATCAGGGTTCTGTTCAACCCAGGATCGGGCAATGATGGGGTTCAGCACTGCAATCTTCCCGGCTCGTGACGGATCCTCACAAATTTCGCGCACCCGACTTTCGGCGGCATCTAACGAGCGGGTAATCACACGATCGTGTAATGAAAGCGCGCCCGCCGCACTACTGGCTGCGGCCATTCTTGAAAGCACGGACTGTCCTTCAAGCTCCTCAGAAAAGAGCGGGTAGTTGGCCAGCCCTTCATCTCGAATTCGCTCGGCACTTCGCCATTCAGCATAGAGCCTTCGGCACTCTGAATTTGTGGATGCATCATTGTATCGATCAGCAATAAAACCGCAGCGACCATCGTTTTGAAAGTCGCGGGAAAGTGAATCCGCTCGCTGTGACGAAGCCTGAATGATCCGGGCACTCTCGAACAGATCTCGCCCCAATTGCTCGCGATGAGCCCGCACGCGGGCGGGAAACTCAGAGTCCATATGAAGATCGAAAACGCCCCGGACACGTTGACTGGCATCCCGCGAGAGGCACGAGGCGCCCTGTAGGAACGCCCTCTTTCGACGCTGAACCGTGCTCGCGTCTCCGTCGGGATTCAGGGTCAGTAACGCAGAGATCTCAGATTGAGCGAGAATCTCGATCGAATGCTCCGCGATCCCGGTGAACATGACATCGCGTAAGCTCGGAAATGCTCGCTCCAAGTCAATCGGATCCGTACCTGAGGCCGGAGGAGGCGCCCATGATCCTGCCGAAGGGACGCAGCCCATATCAGGGAGGTAAGCGGGACACTGACGCCTCGAAAATCCCACTCCCAAGGGACTCAAATCTACGATCGGATCCGTAGGACTCCGAGGCCGGGCTTCTTCATCCTCAGAACTTCTGGCTGCTTCCAAGCCGTCCCGTCCCAAGCGTGCAAGCGCCGCGGAAGTGGCCGTTCGGACCGCGGGTGGGGCAACGCCTGGCGGAGTTGTTCCTGCCTCTCTGGGCGCTTCATCGGCTGATGGTCTGAACGGAATGGTTTCCAAATAGGGGTCGGGCAGCGCCACGGAGCAGCTTGGGTCACGAGCTCGCCCCCAAACAGGAGGGCGCCCCCTTCCACCCGCACTGACAAATCCCTGAAGTCGTTCACAGGCTAGAGAAGTGGCGCCCCACTCTAAAGCACTGAGCCCCCAAGCTGAAACTGCTCTGCGGATCGAATCGGGGTTCCCACCGCCTTCACGGACGGCGCGACTGAACGATGAGTTGGGGTCATTTAAAAGGCGTTGCACACAATTTGCGGTATCCCCGATCTGAGTCTGATATTGTCTACACCCTTCGGCCGAGTTGTAGATGGCTCGCGCAGAGTCAGGAATTTCCCGATAAAAACGAGTTTGAGTCTCTCCAAACTGCGACCGAATCGCAGAGGCTCGGTCCCTCATGCACGAAATCACCGCTTCAGACCTTTCACACCCATATCCCAGAACTGAATCCGCACCGCCCGCCCCGGATCGAATCGAGTCAGGCGTCGTCCCACAGCACTGGGCCAACGAGTTCACGACCGACACGGGGGCCGATTGCCACGAAATCACTCGATAACTTTGCGCACGAGCCTCGCCGCTGAGGCAGTGCGCCCCAATCCAAATCATCACCAAGGTCTGCGAGATGGCTTTGGCTCCCCGTAAAATCACATTCTTAGATCGGATTTTCCCTCCCTAAGCTTGATCCCTACCCCCAAAAGGGCTAGACGCGAGGCCATATGAGCACTCCTGTCCCTACGACGCCCCGCCCGAAACTCCAATGGATCCGCGACTTGAAAGAGAAAGAGGCCATAACGGCCCCCTTCCTCGTCAAATTCTCGGCGGTTGCCGTCGATAAGAACGGCCGCTCCTACATGAACCTTGTTCTGATGGATAAGTCGGGCGAACTGGAGTCCCGTATTTGGGATGATGTGCCGAAGTATGCTGGCCAAGTGGTTCGCGATGCTTTTGTTTGGATTGAGGGGAAGTGCCAAGCGTACCAAGGCCGGCGCCAGATCGTGATCAATCGATTAACGCTCCTTCGGGAGGACGAAGTGACAGTGAAGGATTACGTCCCGGAGAGCAAAGTGGACGCAGACGCGCTCTATGAGCAGCTCCTCGGTTATATCAACTCGATGAGCGATCCATTCTACAAAGCGCTCGCTGAGTCGATTCTTCGAGACGATGCAGAAATCGTCGACCGAGTGAAGCGCGCACCTGCAGCGAAGAGCGTGCATCACGCTTATAAGACGGGTCTGCTCGAGCATGTCGTCTCGATCACTGGAATTCTCGACCACCTCTCCACGCATTATGGAAAATACCTGGATCGCGATCTCCTCTTCTTAGGGGGGTTCCTTCACGATATCGGAAAAATCTGGGAACTTTCCTACGACCGCGTCACCGACTACACGACTGAGGGCAAACTCATTGGGCACTTGGTGATGGGTGTCGAGTTGGTAGACCGTAAAATCCGTGCACTCGAGGCGCAAGACGGACGCCTGCCTGGCGCCTTCCCAGAAGAAAAGAAACTTCTCGTCAAACACTTGATTCTCGCTCACCACGGTGAGCTTGAGTACGGTTCGCCAAAACGCCCTAAATGCTTAGAGGCCTTAGTCGTTCACTACATCGACGACTTGGATTCGAAAGTGAATGCGATTCGGACCTTCATCGAGGCCGACCAGTCGCCGGGACGCTGGACCGGTTTGAACCGCATGTACGAGCGCTTCTTCTTCAAGCCCGACTGGGCGCTTGAAGCCCTGTCTGAAAAACAGTAGCTGAGAATCAATGATCCCAAAGCAAAGGGGGCCAGACTTTTCAGTCTGGCCCCCTTGTCTATTTTGAAAACTGTACGCTCAGTTCCCTAAAGTCAAGATTCCGTCGATAAGGTA